>SYEI01000183.1 GCA_005800865.1 Bacteroidota bacterium
CGCTGGTTTTATCATTCCTATTTTAGGCTCTATGATGCGCATGCCCGGCTTGCCATCTATTCCTGCTTCCGAAGGTATGAGCATTGATGATAATGGCGTGATTAGCGGCTTATCATAACTAAAATGTACTAGTATTTAAACCAAAATGATATTTGGAATCCATGCTATCTATTTAATTTTTATCTTTGGTAGTAAATCCAATTAAGATGAACTTTAAAATCTACTTTACATCCCTATTCATTATTTTATTTTCCGCAATATATAATGCTCAGGAGTTAAAACATTGTGGGACTGATGAAGCTATCAGACAATTGTATACGACTCATCCAGAGTTATTACAATCGTTTATTGATAATGAACAGATTTACAATTCCAAAATCAATGCTCAAAAAGGTTTACAAAGCACAACGGTATATACTATTCCTGTAGTTTTTCATGTGCTTCATCAAAATGGTTCTGAAAACATTTCCGATGCTCAAATTATAGACGGGATAAATATTTTGAATCGCGACATGAGAAAATTAAATAGTGACACTAGTTTAATTATTAACAGATTTAAGCCTTTAGCTTCTGATGTGAGAATTGTGTTTGAGTTAGCGAAACTAGATCCTCAAGGAAATTGCACCAATGGTATTGATAGAATTTATACAAGTAAAACAAACTATGGAGATGATAGCGCAAAAGTAAATCCATGGCCAAGGGATAAATATTTAAACGTTTGGACAGCCAAAGCCTTACTTCAAGGATGGGCTGGTTACGCCTATTACCCATCTGCATCATTAGGACCACTCATTGTGCATGATGGTATTATGATGTTAGCCGATTACGTGGGTTCTATTGGTACAAGTAATGCCAATAAATCTCGAACCCTTACTCACGAAGTTGGACATTGGTTAGATTTAGGGCATCCATGGAACACCACTATTAATATTTCTATTAACGTAGGTTTAGCTTGTGGAGATGATTTAGTATTTGACACACCAATTACTAAGGGGCATACTACTTGTCCTAATTTACTAACACCAGATTGTATGATTGATAATTTCTCGACAGGGATTCTTGATTTTAATAATGTTACTACATCATCTGGAAATATTGACAACACCATTCCTGCTTCTGTATTTGATAGTTTAACAATCACTCCTTTTAAAGCAAATGGTGTTTCTGCAAATTCTGGAATAGCTGGAGAATTTTCATTTTCGGATTGGCCAACCGGTGCAACCAATGGAGAAACCAATTACAGTAATTTAACTGGCGCATTAGATCCTTTGAAATATTACGAAATTACCGTTGCACCAAAAGCCTCATCATCCATGAGTTTAACAGGATTGAAGTTTAAAGTCAATCGTTCTTTAACTGGGCCACGTACCTACGCCATTCGCTCTAGCGCTGACGGTTTTACAAATAATTTAACTGCCACTATTACTCCAAGCAATTCAAACCTAAGTGTAAACACTGGCAATGTGTTTTTTTATAATAATGATGCGAGCAATGCTGAATTAGGAAGTACTATTACTGTTTCTGGAGCTAATTTCACTCATAAGGATATACCAGTTACTTTTAGAGTTTATGCTTTTAATGCAGAAGATAATTTAGGTGAATTTTCAATTGATGATGTTTCCATTTTAGGTTCTACTGGGATAATCGAAAACATTCAAAATTATATGGAATATTCGTATTGCTGCCACATGTGGACCATTGGGCAAAAAGACCGTATGCGTTTAGCTGTTGAAAGTGCCATTGCAGACAGAAGTAATTTATGGTCGGCCACCAACCTAATTGCAACAGGTATTGCAGCACCAAGCACAACCTGTGCTCCAACTCCAGATTTTTATGCTAGCAGAACTCGTATATGCAAAGGCAACTCCATTACCTTTACAAAAAATATTTTAAATGGTGCAGAAACTAGTAGAGTGTGGACTTTTGAAGGAGGAACACCTGCAACTTCAACCGCTACTAATCCAGTAGTTAGTTACTCTGCTGCTGGAGTATATTCTGTAAGTTTATCTGCCACTAACGCCGCAGGCACTAATACTGTCACAAAAACACAATATATTAGAGTAGATAATACAATAGCGGACGTAACTTATAGCGGATCATACTTTGAAGGATTTGAAACGCCAACGATTTTAGATTATACCTGGCAATCTTATGACTTAGATAATAATGGACATAAGTGGGCCTTTGCTGCAAATGCAGGTACTGCTGGCACTAATGCTGCACGCATGAATGCCTTTGGTAATTATGCGCAAGATTTAGATGTGATGATGAGTCCATCCTATAATTTAACTGCGGCGGCAAATAGCGTATTTAACTTTAAGGTGGCTGCTGCTTCAACAACAACCGTGAGCGCCGATATTCAAGATGAATTAAGAGTATTTTTCTCTTCCAATTGTGGCAACTCATGGGTACAAAGAGGTTTATATTCAGGCGCTTCATTAATGAACAATCCTGCAACAACTAGTGCTTTTATGACGGATGGTTCAACTACTTGGACGATGTATTCTATTCCTATTATTTCAATTTTTCAAACGAGTAACGTATTGGTTAAGTTTCAATACAAATCTAGTTTTGTAAGTAACAACGTGTATATTGATGATGTTAATATTACATCATCTACTGTAGGATTAAATGAAATGCAAGAGGCAAATCCAAATTTCTTAATTTTCCCAAATCCTAGTAATGATAAAACTACTATCAGCTATCAGCTAAATACAGATGCGAAAGTTGGAATACAAATTATTGATGTGTTAGGAAAATCTATTTATCAAAAATCACCTATTACTCAATCTGCTGGTGATTACTCGGAAACTATCTCTAAAAATGAACTAAACATGAGCAATGGTGTTTACTTTGTAAAACTGTTAATTAACAATAAAATACATGTGCAGAAATTAATTATTTCGAAATAATAATTTCCTTTACTCCCTATTTAATTTAACGATATGTTTCAAAAACAAAACATTCCACTAGCTACTACTGGTCTTTTCTCATCTCTGTTTTCAGATTATATTTCCCAGTCCTCTCAAATAAAATCATTTTATAACGAACACTTTTCGTTAAAGGATTTTACATTGTACATGGAGAAAAATAAATTTGATTACTTAAACCGACCAGCTTTAGTAAATGCGTTAAATCAACAATCTAATCTTGTATCAAATACAACTGCATTATCAAAAGCAAATATTGTATTATTAGAAAAAGCAACTACTTATACTGTGACAACAGGGCATCAATTATGTTTATTTACTGGTCCACTTTATTTTATTTATAAAATTGCCAGCACAATTAATTTATGCAAAGCTTTAAAAACAAATTTTCCTGAAAAAGATTTTGTGCCTGTTTACTGGATGGCTAGTGAGGATCATGATTTTGAAGAAATAAATCACGCTTTTGCTTTTGGCAAAAAAGTAATGTGGAATAGCTCACAGAAAGGAGCGGTTGGAGAATTCAGCACCGAAGGATTACAAGAAGTAATTACCGAACTAAAAACCATTTTAGGCGATAACGAAAAATCAAATGAATTGATTCAACTGTTCGAAAAAGCATATACGAATCATTCAAATTTAGCAGATGCTACACGGTATTTGGTAAATGAGCTGTTTGGAGAATACGGGATCGTTATTTTAGATGGGAATGATTCTAATTTAAAACAACTGTTTAAAGATGAATTTAAAAAAGATATTTTCCAGAACACCTCTGTTCAATTAGTAAACAAAACTATTGATGAATTAAAAGTAAATTATTCTGCTCAAGTTACTCCACGCGATATTAATGTTTTTTATAAAGAAAAAGGGTTAAGAGAACGCATCGAAAAACAAGGTTCTCATTATGCTGTTTTGAACACAGACATTACATTCACAGAACAAGAATTAAATAACATCATTGAAACAACACCAGAAAAGTTAAGTCCTAACGTGGTGTTGCGACCTTTATACCAACAAAAAATATTGCCAAATATTGCATACGTTGGCGGTCCAGGAGAAATAGCCTATTGGTTAGAATATAAAACGCTATTTGAAGTTTATGAAATTCATTTGCCAATTTTAATGCCTCGCAATTTTGTTATGTTTATTGATAAAGGCACTCAAAATAAAATTCAAAAGTTAAACCTCACTATTGAAGATGTATTTAAAGATGGCGAGGAATTAGTAAAGGCATTCATCAAAACACAACATGATGATATAAACTTAGAAGCGGCTAAAACTCAATTGACTTCTATCTATGCTTCAGTATTAGAAACTGTTTCTGCTATTGACAAAACATTGGTTGGAACAACGGAAGCCGAAAAACAAAAAGCCATTAATGGTATAGCAACTATCGAACAAAAAATAAACCGAGCGTTAAAACAAAAATCAGAAACAGATATCAATCAAATTTGGGCAATTAAAGAAAAATTATTTCCTAAAAATACACCGCAAGAACGCTACGATAATTTCAGTATGTACTACACTAAATTCGGAAAAGAATTTATTACGAATTTAATGAATGAATTAACTTACGATTTAGAAAAGTTTGAATACACGATTTTGAAAGAATTGTAAAGTTTACAAATCCTCTTCTGCAACTGGTTTTTTTCTGATGACTCTCCAAACAGTAACAAGTTGTTTACGAAAAATAAATGCGAGTAATAAATAAGGAACCGCCATTAAGTATAAAATTCCTTGATTGATTCCACCAGCTACTGAGTTTTTTTGTCCCTGACTACTTTCTACAGATGCTTTACACATCGCGCATTGTGCTTCAGTAATACTTGGCAATAAAACCAAAGCAACTAGGATGAGTAATATGAAATGATGTTTTTTCACGTTACAAATCTACATATTATTTCAACATAATCACCGCCCACATTCTGCCAGTTTTTCCCTTATCTCTTCTGTAAGAAAAGAAATCGGGCTCAGTGGTGCAACGATTCATGCTCCAAATATGTTCACTTAAAATTCCACTTTCTAAGGCTACAAATTCGTTAGCTTTCAAAAGGTCCATCTGACGTCCGTTCCAGCAGTTTTCCGGAAAACCCGCTTCCCTAAATTGTTGAATCACCTCTAAACTTACCTCGTAATTTTTCGCGCAAATACCTTGTCCGATTGCTACCTTAATATGATTAATATCAGCACCTAGCTTTACCATTTCATGTAAAGTATTTTTAACAATTCTGGCTAATGTACCTTTCCAACCGCAATGTGCAGCGCCAATAACTCCATTTTTCTCATCGTGAAATAAAATGGGGTAACAATCTGCTGCGCCAACAGCAATGGCAATATTTTTTTGATTAGTTACCAAAGCATCGCCTGTTTGTTTTCCTACTTGAGCTTGACAAACACTATTACTATGAATTTGATTTAAATATGATACTTGGCTCATATCAATATTCAAAGCACCTAAAGCACGCTTTCTATTTTCAGCAATATTCTCTGACAAATCTTCGGTTCCTCCTAAATTTAAACTCAAAAATGGTTCAGGCGAAACACCACCATGACGTGTTGAAAAACCATGAATTGTGTTAATATGAGGTGTTTTTATCCAGTACATTTAAAAAACTACTATGTGAGTGTATTTACCAATCAAATTTTTAAAGGGTGAATCCGGATAGTCGATATCTATAATGTATGTTTTGTTTAATTTAAAATTATTACAAATAAATGCAAACTCTTTTGGGTAATCTTTTCGAAAAAACTTGTCTTGCTCTGGATTTAAAAGAAAAATCGAGCATATATTTTTACTTGGAAAACTATTTTTTACCATAGAAGCCAATGGAGTCCAATTATCATTTTTTATATCTGTATCTTTTCCACCTAATGAAACATGAGCAAGACCATTAATTGAAATAACTTTTAGAAATTTATCAATTTCTTTAGAAATCATTTTTAACATAAATTCCTCCCTAAATTTTGAAAAAATTGGCGCATCTTTATTCAAATCATTTTCCGCGAAAAGCATTGCATCTAAAGCTTCGAAATACTCAATCACTTTGGTTGAATCCTGCCCTAAAACTCTACAATGTTCTGCTCTTCTTTTATAAAAATTATCTAAAAAAATCCCATATTTATTCATGTTTTTGAACCTAAAAGGAAATTTTATTATTCCAATATCAGCAAAAGCCGAAATTTCATTTTTTAAATCTCCTGATACTTCTTTTGATTTATAAATATTTATTATTGCCTCTTTGTAAAAATTTTCAACTTTTAAAACATCAATCGCTTTTGGCATAACATGTATATTATATAAATATCCTAATAATTCATAGCTATGTCCATTTTGAATAAATTCAGATAAATTATAATGTATTGTATCTTCCTTTTTAAACAAAAATTCGATTGGAAGATTAAAATCAACTGGAGCCTCTACACAAACTTTTGTGATATCGTAATTAATTAGATTAATTAATTTAAACTCTATTCTACCCGTAGACTGTATTTTATGCTGTTCTCCAATAAATACAATATCATATTTTTTAAAATAATCCGATTTAATAGAATCCAAGTCCATTATTTGTCCTTTTGTTTCTACCACCAAAAGACATAGAAATAAGTAATATAGGATACAAAACTTACAATTTCCAATCATGCAAAAGTCGGCTTCGACTCTGCTCAATCTGACAAATCTATTCGTCTTATTTACTGCCATAATTGCCATAAATTTAGTAAATTAGCCCTTTAAAAATGAACTTATTTAATACTTTACAAAATTGACTTTCAACGACTTTAATTTCGATCAATCATTAATAGATGGTTTGCAATCTATGGGTTACAAACTGCCTACTCCTATACAACAACAAGCTATCCCTGTTATTCAACAAGGAAAAGACCTTATTGCCTGCGCTCAAACTGGTACAGGAAAAACTGCCGCCTTCGTATTACCGGTTTTAGATAAAATTATCAAAACTAAAAAAGGCGGCATTAATACTTTAATTATTGCGCCTACACGCGAATTAGTGCTTCAAATTGACCAGCAAATAGAAGGTATGGCTTATTTTTGTGGCGTTAGTTCTATTGGCATTTACGGCGGTAATGATGGCGTTACTTGGGAACGACAAGCAAGATCGTTGCGCGAAGGTGTAGATATTGTGATTGCAACTCCAGGTCGTTTAATTGCTTTGCTTCAATCAGGAGATATTAAATTTGACACCATCGAGCATTTAATTTTAGATGAAGCCGATCGTATGTTGGATATGGGTTTTGCGGATGATATTAAAACCATTCTAAAATACGTTCCTGAAAAAAGACAAACCATTATGTTCTCTGCTACCATGGCTCCAAAAATTAGAGTATTGGCTGGGCATTTATTAAACAATCCAGAAACGATTAATATTGCTCTTTCTAAACCAGCAGCTGGCATTGTGCAACAGGCTTATGTGGTTTATGATGGACAAAAAGAAAAATTATTAAAAGAGATTTTAAAAAATGAAGATTTTTCATCCGTAATTATTTTCTCTTCAACCAAAGAAAAAGTAAAAGAATTAGCGCAAACCTTTAAAGCTTTAAAATATTCGGTTCAAGGATTCTCTTCTGATTTGGAGCAAACCGAACGCGAAGAAATCATGCGAAATTTTAAAGCCCGTAATTTGCGTATTTTAATTGGTACTGATATTTTATCCCGTGGTATTGATGTGGATGGAATTTCTTTAGTAGTTAATTTTGATGCGCCACCAGATCCAGAGGATTACATTCACCGTATTGGCCGTACGGCTCGTGCAGCAAAAGCAGGTGTTGCCATTACTTTTATTAATGAAAAAGATCAACCTCGTTTTGCGCAAATTGAAGCCTTAATGGGAATGGATGTAACTAAAATGCCTATTCCTGAAGCGTTTGGAGCTGGCCCAGAATACAATCCAGAGGCAGCTAAAAAGAAATTTGATAAGCCTCGTGGCTTTAGTGGCAAAGGAAAAACTAATGGGGCTAAACATGGAAATAAAAAACCTTTTCACGGACCAAAAAAAGCTTAATTATTACACAAAATTGTATATTTAAATTTTAAAATAAATGGATACAACATTAGCTTCTAAAGCTGAAACTAAAATAACAGATATGAACTCGAAATTATCTTTACTTGAAGAAAAACAAGCCGAAGCACTTTTAGGCGGCGGACAAAAACGCATAGATTCTCAACATAAAAAAGGAAAGTTAACCGCTCGTGAGCGTTTACATTTTTTATTAGACGAAGGTAGCTTTGAAGAAATTGGCATGTTTGTGACTCACCGTTCAACAGAGTTTGGATTGGATAGAGAAAAATATTTAGGCGACGGTGTTGTTACTGGTTACGGAACTGTAAACGGAAGATTGATTTATGTATTCTCTCAAGACTTCACCGTTTTTGGTGGTTCATTATCAGAAACACATGCTGAAAAAATTTGTCGTATTATGGATTTAGCCATGCAAAATGGCGCGCCATTAATTGGCTTAAACGATAGTGGTGGAGCTCGTATCCAAGAAGGTGTAGTTTCTTTAGGAGGTTATGCTGATATTTTTTATAAAAACACCATGGCTTCGGGAGTAATTCCTCAGCTATCTGCTATTATGGGACCATGCGCCGGTGGTGCTGTTTACAGTCCTGCTATTACAGATTTTATTATGATGGTAGAGAACACCAGCTACATGTTTGTAACAGGCCCTAACGTTGTAAAAACAGTAACACACGAAGAAGTAACTTCTGAAGAGTTAGGTGGAGCATCGGCTCACTCTATGAAATCGGGTGTTACCCATTTTTCTTGTGCCAACGAAATTGAATGTATTAATAACATCAAAGCTTTATTAAGCTATATGCCACAAAATTGTGAGGATGACGCTCCAAGCGTTCCTTACGAAAGTAATGGCAATGAAAAACGTCCAGCTTTAAATACAATTATTCCTGATAACGCTAACCAACCTTACGATATCAGAGAAGTGATTGAAGGTGTGATTGATGATGGAACTTTTTTAGAAGTGCATAAAAACTATGCAGAAAACATTGTTGTTGGTTTTGCACGCTTAGCTGGTAAGAGTATTGGTATTGTTGCTAATCAGCCAGCATTTTTAGCAGGTGTGTTAGATAACAACTGTTCTACCAAAGCAGCACGTTTTGTGCGTTTCTGCGATTGCTTTAATATTCCATTATTAGTATTTGAAGATGTACCAGGATTTTTACCAGGTACAGATCAAGAATGGCATGGTATCATTAACAATGGCGCTAAACTATTGTATGCATTTTGTGAAGCAACTGTTCCAAGAATTACAGTTATTACTCGTAAGGCTTATGGTGGTGCTTATGATGTCATGAACAGTAAACACATTGGTGCTGACATGAACTACGCTTGGCCAAGTGCAGAGATTGCTGTAATGGGTGCCAAAGGTGCTGCTGAAATTATTTTCAAAACTGAAATTGCTGCAGCATCTGATCCTGTTGCAAAATTAGCTGAAAAGGAAAAAGAATACATTGAACATTTTGCAAATCCATACCGTGCAGCAGAAAGAGGCTATGTGGATGAAGTGATTAAGCCAGAAGATACTCGCGAAAAATTAATTCGTGCGTTTAAAATGTTAGAGAACAAAGCGGCAAAATTGCCTAAGAAAAAACACGGAAATATTCCTTTATAATCATGTTTTTTACTGCAGCTCTATTAATTGGTTTAGGCATCATTTGTCTTATTATGACAGTGATATCGCTAATTTTTGGAATCATCGCTTTTGCTAACAATAAACAAGGTAAATATATTTGGCTGACAACATTTTTGTGTTCTATCATAGGTTTAGTGATTTGCATATTTACCTTCGTTAGAAAAACAGTAAATGCCGTTGAGAATTTTTCTGAAAATGCCTTTGGGCAATTCGAAAATTTTGGCGACAGTTTATCAAAGCTAGAAAGTATTGATACACATCAAGCAAATGGCACATCCGAACAGATTACTTTATTAAAAAGTTATTTGCCTGAAAATGTTGTAGGAAATGAACCAGAACAATTTTATACTTATTTAGGATTTAGAGATTATTATCGTTTTCCATTGCGTTTCCCTTATTCTATTCATTGCTTAGATACTCCAGATAATGGTGAATTATATAACGAGGCAAATGTTGGTCGCTTTGATGAAAATGATAATGGCGAAATTTATTCGGGCATTAGTAATATTCATAAAATAGCTTTTGATAAAAGTTTCTTATTGATAGAGCAAGCGGTTACATCAACTCGCACCGATAAAATTATTTACCATTACATACTTTACAATTTAGATACTGAAAAGAAAGAAGAAGCATCTTCCTTAACTAAGTTAATTCAATTGGCTAAAGAAAAAGGGTATTCTGGTCCTGATACTTTAATGACTGTGGAACAATACAGTCGTTTGTTTTAATTAAAACTTCGCATTAAACTCAATTAAGAGTTTACACACCTCTAAATATTTTGTAAGAGGCAACGTTTTTTCAATATCATAAATATCATGATAAGCTGTAATGCCACCCATGGTGTAAATAAAAAAACTAGGAACGCCTTTTTCTGA
>SYEI01000184.1 GCA_005800865.1 Bacteroidota bacterium
AGTGGTAACTCTGTTTTATTTAATGAAATAGAAAAAGATATTGCAAACTTTCATGATGAAGAAACTGCTTTGATATTCAATTCAGGTTATGATGCAAATTTAGGTTTACTATCAAGTGTTCCACAAAAAGGAGATTTAATTTTAAGCGATGAACTAATTCATGCTTCCATAATTGATGGTATTCGATTAAGCCATGCCACTCATTATAAATTTTCGCATAATGATATTGCTTCTTTATTGGATTTAGTAAAGCGACATAAAGAAACTTTTCAAGAAATTTATGTGGTTGTAGAAAGTGTGTATTCTATGGATGGCGATTGTGCGCCATTAATTGAATTAGCTAATATCTGCAAACAATATAATTTGCATTTAATAGTTGACGAAGCACATGGCATTGGTGTGTTTGGGGCGCAAGGAAAAGGATTGTGTCAGGAATTAAACATACATAATGATTGTTTTGCAAGGATTTACACATTCGGAAAAGCCATGGGTTGTCATGGAGCCGCTGTTTTAGGAAGTGAAGAGTTAAAGCAGTATTTAATTAATTTTTCTCGTTCCTTTATTTATACTACGGCGATGCCTGAACATAGTCTATTAGCTATTAAAGCCGCATATCATTTATTAGCAAAGACAAATGAAATTGAAAAGTTGAGAAATAATGTCCACTATTTTAATAGTAAAACAAATTCTGACAATTCATTTATAAAAAGCACTAGTTCATTGCATTGTAAAGTGATTGCAGGAAACAAACAAGTTCAAGATTTAGAAGAGCGATTAGCTCAATCAAATCTTTTTGTAAAATCCATTAAAAGCCCTACGGTTAAAGAAGGACAGGAACGTATTCGCATTTGCTTGCATTCTTTTAATACACAACAGGAAATAAATCTATTGTTGGAATTATGTATTAAGTAATTCTAATTCACTCACACTCCTGCATACGTTGTTAATAGTGCGGCTGGTTTTGACGAAACGGTGCGGGGCAAAGCGTGATAAGCTTTGAGCCAGCATTTGGGAAGGCCATTCGGGGAAGATTAGAGCGGGGTAAATGGAGGTTGGCGTTTCGTCTTGACTTTTTGTTTCTTTTTCGTCAAGGAAAAAGAAAGAAGAAAATTCTAACTATTCCCTTTATTTTTAACCACACAAACACATCTAAATCCTAACCAAGCAGTTGGTTTTGTATATCCTGCATCTTTTCCAACTCGGCATTCTTCCAAATTATTTCTCCAACCACCGCCTTTGCTAATTCCTTTTTCTGCTACCATTTCAGAAACATTTCCTAACATATTATATAAGCCATAAAGGCTTTTTGGATATGCTTTTACTGGAATGGTAACATCAGGATATGGAGTTCCTATCGTATCTGGATGAGCGCAATTTATTTGATATTTACCCTTTTCATTCTTTCCATAATTGTTAAGTAGATGTGTTGAAAATTCTGCTAGTTTTTCCCATTCAGTTTTTTTTGGTAAACGATATTCGAAATCACGGTATTGGAATTTTTTTCCTAATGTCATAAATGCTTTTACTCTTTCTGTTCTCCATTTGCAATAGGCGACCGCTTGCTCATAGCTTACGCCAACAACAGGGAATTCTTTATATGCTGGATGTCGGTAGTAATACTGCACATAAGGCTCATTATATGAATTTTTCTCTCTCCAAACTAAAGTATCTGGTAGTGTTGCTAAATGTTCTTTAGAGTTTACGCCATAAATGGATGCGTTCCAAGATTCATATTCTTGCCAACTAAAATTAGTTATTTCAGTTTCATCAGCAAATAAAGTGTCATTTATTTGAACTGTTCCTGGTGGAATGAATGTTTTTTCTTTAGTGAAAGAAAGACACAGACAAGCCATAGCTGTTGCAGCTAGTAGTAATTTTGTCATAAGGTTTTAATTTAGTGGTTATTATATTCCAATTGCTTTTTTAAAATCTAGCATGTCTCCAGAACTCTCAGCCATTTCTGTAAGAGGAATCTTATTTTGATTTGCAGTAATTATTTCAGAGAATTTTTCTTTACTACATAAATAAACTCTTTCTTTTATGATGACACATAAACTGTATTTTTCTTTTGGATTGTAGGGCAACTGACCATATGGTAAATTATAAACTAAATTTTTTGAATGGCAGATGAGATAAATAGTACTTGGCCTCATGTGAGATTTGTCATTACTAACATAAATCGGATCCATTTTAGCACCTTTTGGTAAATTATTAGGGCAATCAGAATTGTAAATATTAAAACTGCTGATATTGAATATTCTCGTGACTTTCATGTCATTATTCATTGAGTTAAATTCCTCTAATTGTTTAGACTCTCGTTCTTTCCAAAGCCTCACTCTTTCCTTTACCAATTCATCCGAAAGATTTTTTTGTTCAGCAATATAAGCAGCTTGTTTGGCTTCAAATTCTTCTTTTAGTCTTTTCTCATCTGCCTCACGTTTGATTACTGCCGTTTTGTAATCATTAAATTTACTTTCGTAAGTTTTTAATGCTTTGTCGTAATCCGCACCTGTTAGGGCAGGATAAACAATTAGTTTTTCAACTCGCTCTCTTAATTTCAATGTCAATATATAATTCTTTCCTTTCACAGGACCTTCCGAAACTTCAGCACTGCTCCAGGTCACATCTGCTAACTTGGAGGTATAATTTTTATTTTCGGTACCTACTTCAAAAATTGCATTTTTAAACGCTTCAAGTTCTGGAAATTCTTTATAACTAACATCTAATTCAAACTGTGGTCTTCCAGCAGTTGCTTTCGTTGGCTTTGTTGGCGTTGTAACTTTTGGTAATTGAGTTACTTTTTTAGAATACACTACTTTTTCCGCCTCTATTTTTGGTGGAATAGCATCCAGTTGTTTTTGCAAGTTTTCTGTTTTGGGCGACGCTATCGTTTCTTGAGTTACATCGGAGGTTTTGCTAGCTGAGGTTACTGAAGCTGCTTGCTTTTTTTGCCCCTTTAAAGAGTTGTCTCTGTTTTGATACACCCAATTTTTTGCAATTGTATCTAACACATACATATTATATCTATCTGCTGTATGTTCAGATTGAAACTCAACCGTAATTTGTTTTTTGGGATTAATATATACTGGTTCTCCATTTTGATAGCCCCTAATGTCAATCATACCTGCACTTTCAAAATGTGATTGAATTCCAGCGCTATCATAAGTCATAGGAATTCCACTAGCAATGATATCAGCTTGGTTATGAAATTCTCGGTAGGTGA
>SYEI01000185.1 GCA_005800865.1 Bacteroidota bacterium
AAAGTCAGCATGGCCTGGTGTGTCAATGATGTTAATTTTTGTTCCTTTATAGGTAACTGATACGTTTTTAGCTAAGATAGTAATACCACGCTCACGCTCTAAGTCGTTGTTATCAAGGATTAACTCACCTGACGCTTGGTTTTCACGAAATAAATTACACTGGTGTAAAATTTTGTCTACTAATGTTGTTTTCCCGTGATCGACATGGGCAATGATGGCAATGTTTCTAATTTCTGACATGGTATATTTTAATAAGGGCGCAAAAGTACGACTTTTAAGTGAGAAACCAACTTTATCTGATTGAAAATCTACACTTTATCGTTAAATAAGCGTTAAATTATGACTATTGAGATGATTTTTGCGATTTAGTGCATTTACAAATTGTTATGTTAATTTTGAGACATCCTAATTTCAAATTGTCAAATTCATTAAAATATTTACTTGTTGTTTTAGTTTTTACTATTGCACTTATTGTTTTTTCTTGTGAGATACCAGAAGGAAACACAAAAACACAAGCGGTGAAGAAAGACACGTTGCTTTACTTGAATCATTCTGACTCCGCAAAGTATGTAGGTATTAATACTTGTAAATTATGTCACCAAGATATTTACAATACATTCATTAAAACCGGAATGGGTAAATCCTTTGATGTAGCCACTAAAACTAAATCATCGGGAGATTACCACAATTCCATCATTCATGATAAAATAGGTGATTTTTATTATAAAGCTTTTTGGTTGAATGATAGTTTACAATTTTTAGAATACCGTTTAAAAGGAAAGGATACTATTTACAAACGCCAGGAAACTGTTGATTTTATAGTTGGCTCAGGGCAGCATACCAATTCACACATACAATCTGTAAATGGCTATTTAAATCAAATGCCAATGACGTTTTATACCCAAAAACAGAAATGGGATTTACCTCCTGGTTTTGAAGATGGTCGTAACACCCGCTTTATGCGCAAGATTGGATTAGAGTGTATGAGTTGTCACAACAACTACCCGGAATTTGTAATAGGTAGTGAAAATAAATTTACAGCTGTGCCAGAAGGTATTAACTGCGAACGATGCCATGGACCAGGAAGTATTCACGTAGCCGAACGACAAACTGGAAGTAGAATTGACACATCAAAATATATTGATTACAGTATTGTGAATCCTGCTAAATTAAGTATTGATGCGCAGTTTGATATTTGTCAGCGTTGCCATTTACAAGGCAACACGGTTTTAAAAGAAGGAAAATCGTTTTATGATTTTAAACCGGGAATGAAATTGAGTGATTATATGACCGTGTTTTTACCTAAATATAAAAATGCAGATGATGAATTTATTATGGCGTCACATGCAGATAGATTGAAGCAAAGTCAATGTTTTATTAAGTCAATGGAGAAAGCTGCATCCCCCGCCTTTCAGGCAACCCCTTCAAAGGGGGAAAGGCAAAAGTTAAAGCCATACAAAGATGCAATGACATGTGTGACTTGTCATAATCCGCATGTGAGTGTGAGAGAAACAAATCCAAATGTATTTAATGATGCATGTAACTCATGTCATACAACAAATGGGAAATCAAAATTAAATTGTAGTAAAAAAGGTATTACCATTACATCCAACTGTGTGAGTTGTCACATGCCGAAGTCTGGCTCTATTGATATTCCACATGTAACGGTTCATGATCATTATATCAGAAAACCGCTAACTAAAAAAGACAAAGATGGCATTAAAGAGTTTATTGGCTTATATGCCATTAATGAAAAAAATCCAAGTCCATATACAAAAGCTAAAGCCTACATAAATCAGTACGAAAAATTTGAAGGTAAATTATATTGTTTGGATAGCGCAGCATTTTATTTGAAAGATAAAACAGAAGGAGACTTAAAAAACAATATTGATTTATTAATTCAATTATACTTCAATAAAAATGAGTTTAATAAAATCGCAAGTTATGCAGATAAATTAACTGATAATTATTTGATCAACACTAAACTTACTAAAAAATCATACTCGAACGATGATGCCTGGACTTGTTATCGCATTGGGGAGGCATTTTCAAATTTAGGAGAAATAAGCCGTGCAATTAATTATTACAGACAAGCCGTAAGCATAGCGCCCTATATTTTAGATTTTAAAAATAAATATGGAGCAGCTTTAGCCTCTAACAACTTGCTTCCTAATGCTGAAAAAGAATTTAGTGAAATCTTAAAGGAAAATCCAAAACACGTATCTGCTTTAACCAATTTAGGATTTGTGAAATTGCGACAGGGCAATGTAAAAGAAGCGGAACTACTTTATTTTAAGGCATTAGCGCTTGATCCAGATTATGAATCGTTATTGTTAAACATTGCTGGACTATATGCTTATAAAAAAGACTTTAAACAAGCAGAAACTTACTTGAATAGAATTTTAAAACAGCACCCAAATAATACTCAAGCCAAACAGGCATTGCAACAAATTAAACAATACATGTAATTATGTCTATTATCAAAGCAAATTCATATAACATTTATATAGGCGAAAAAAGTTTCGACGCGCTAAATACATTTCTAAATAAAAACAAGTATAGTCACTACTATATTTTATGCGATGAACATACTTTTGAGTTTTGTTTACCAACTTTATTGTTTCATGCTCCTTTGTTAAATGAAGCCGAAATTATAGAATTAGAAAGTGGAGAAGATAAAAAAACCTTAGAAACATGTCTACAAGTTTGGGGTGCACTAACCGATACTGGTGCTGATAAAAAAAGCTTGATTATTAATTTAGGTGGTGGAGTAATAAGCGACTTAGGTGGATTTGTAGCCTCCACATTTAAACGAGGAATAGATTGCATAAATATTCCAACAACTTTACTAAGTATGGTTGATGCTAGTGTTGGAGGAAAAACGGGTGTAGATTTTGAAGGCATTAAAAATCATATTGGTACAACAGCAGAGCCAAAAGGCATTTTTGTTAATCCTACTTTTTTAGAAACCTTGTCTGAACGCCAAATAAAAAATGGCTTTGCCGAAATTATTAAAATAGCCTTGATAGCCGATGATGTTTTTTGGAAGACTATCATGAAATTAAAAACAACAAAAGAGTTCAGTTCTGAAAAAATTATTACGAAAGCTATCGAATTAAAAAACTCCATCGTTAAAAAGGATTTGCATGAAAATAACTTACGGAAATCACTAAACTTTGGTCATAATATTGGTCATGCTTTAGAAAGCGCTTTAATAAAACAAAACAAAGATATTCTACATGGTGAAGCTATAGCTGCTGGAATGATTATGGAAACGGAAATAGCTCAATCTTTAAAACGCATTTCCAAAAAAGAACAAAAAGAAATTACTGGTTACATTCGGTCAATTTATAAAAATATAAAAATTACAAAAGATACAGAGTCGCAACTATTACAATATATTCTA
>SYEI01000186.1 GCA_005800865.1 Bacteroidota bacterium
ATTTTGAGTTTTATAAAAAAGCCCTTAGTGAAAATTCTCACTAAGGGCTTTTAATTAGATTATTATAACAAGTTATGTGCTTAATTTATTGTTTAATTATTTTTTTAGTTATAGAGCCGATTCTTATAAAATAAACGCCTGATGATTGATTGCTTAGGTCAATCTCTGTTATTTCATTTTCAGTATTAGTAGTATAGATAATTGACCCTAATGTATTGAATACTTGAATGTTTTGTTTTGTTTCATTTGCGAACACAATTACTTTGTCTTTAAATGGGTTGGGTGATATGGATATTTTCGAATCACGAACAATTTTATTTGTTTTAATATCCGTAATAGTGAAACAATCAATGGTAGCATTCACAATAAAAACTTCTGTATGATTAGAAGAGGTTACTATTTGTGTCCCAAAATTTGTACTGTTCATAAAATAACCTGTCATCCATAAATCGTTATTGTTTCCTGTTATAACAGGATTGGCTTGAGACAAATTATTTAGACAAAGACAATGACCTAAACTATCAAGTTTAATCAAATATCCGTTTGATCCGAGATTAATTAAAGAACAATCGCCATAGTTTAATGAATCTGTATAGGATCCGGATACGTAACAGTTTCTGTTTACATCTATATAAATGGATGAGCCGCCACTATTTACTGGACCATTTCCTTTTTTTGCCCAAACCACGTCGCCTGATGGATTTAATTTGGCTATGTATGAATTTCTAACAGCATTAGAGGCAATGGCAAAATTAAATGTATCTAGCAAGCAAGAATATGCGTAATTGCCCGTGATATATAGATTATCATTTATATCAGTACTAATACTTTGTAATCCATACACATTATTTATCGCGCCGCAACTGAGCTGTTTATTCCATATGGAATTACCATTAAGGTCTAGTTTAGATATAAAATCGTACTCGTCGTTTTGGCCAATACTATTTAAGGCAGTGCCAAAAATGTTGGGTGTCCCGTTATAAACACCCCCAACATATAAATTACCTGCTTCTGAAACAGAAAGACACGTGCCTTTTTCATTACCAGAGCCAGCTGAGTTTTTTACCCACAAACATTTACCAGATGGGGTGAATTTACCAACAAAGACATCATACCCACCTAAACCCGAAACTTGTAAGCTATCAAAAATAACAGTACCAACAGATGTTCCTGTAACATATATGTTGTTATTTGTATCCACATCAATTTGTCTTCCCTGATCATAGGATGAGCCGCCGAATGACTTGGCCCATTTCCACTGCCCAGTTGAACTTATTTTCGCGATAAAAACATCTGACATTCCTGTTGAATTTATGGTAATTGTATCAAAACTCGCAGAGGAATAGTATAATCCAGTTATAATTAAATCCTGGTTATAGTCGAGAGTAATAGACACTCCCGAGTAGGCAGTGTATGCATCTGCTTTTTTTGCCCATAAGCAAGTTCCTGTTGAATCAAATTTTGCAATAAAGATAACTTGACTTGCTGAATTCAGACTCACAGAACCAAAAATCAATTGAGAATCAAATTGTCCTACAACATATGAGTTTTTATTAGCGTCTAAGATTATATCTGAAGCCGAATTGTATCCATTAGTTGTTAAACCTGTTGATGTAGTTACCCAATTCCAAGTTTGTGCGAGTGCAGGTATTGAACTAGCATATAGGAAACAGAAAATTTGTATTATTTTTTTCATATAAGGGCTAATCGTTTTAAATTAAACGCTGTATAATAAAGGTAAAGTATTTTGGATGATTTTCAACTAAAAACGCCGAACAATTGTCCAGCGTTTTTTTAGTAAAATTAAATATTTAGAAAGAGTTTTTTACTGAACGATGCCTAATTTTTTAGCAATAGCAGCAGGAATTGCTTTTTTGTGCAACATAATGCTAGTTGTTTTATATAATACGTAGCTTTCTGAAGCATAAAAATAGCCGTCACATTCGTTTCTATCTTTACCCCAAGAATTTTTTACGATGTAGTAAGGCGTAGAGTTTTGGTCTTTTACGATACCAACCACATGCATTCCATGGTCATCTTGTGTTTCGTAATTATCAAATGCTTGCTGACGATTTTCTTGAGTTACCTTAAATTGAGCGTGTGGCTTTTTTGTTAAATCCGCTTTTTCATCATCACTCATTTCCGAGAAAGGCATTTCTGGAACAACCGCTAAACCATCTTTAAATTTAAATCCTTTTTCGCTTACATCAGAAGCCCAAGCAAATGTAAAACCAGTGTTGATGGCATTTGTCATTACTTCTTGAAACTCATTTAATGGTAAATTATACATTTGATCCCAGTTCCAGTTATCTGGCACTTCTAAAGTAAATTTGCTGTAGAAAGGATGGTGAGTAAAAGACGTTAAGAATACATAATCATCAATATTTAATCCAGTTGCTTCGTAGTATGATTTTGGAGTGTACTCTTTTCCTTTATACATAAATTTTTCTGGAGCTTTACCTAAGAATGCATCACAAGTACTTTCTACCGCTTGGTGCATGGCTTCAAAATCAATTTTACTATTATTGTCATTTGCTACAGCACTAGTAATTCCTTTTAAGGTTGCTTCTAATACTGAGTGATTATGATTTTCTTTTGGATTTTTCTTACCAGTATAAACTTCTTCTGGAACCATACCGTATTTTTTAATCACATTTACAACGTCAGAAAAACCACCACCCTCAGCCATGTTAGCTCTGCCGTGCATACGCACATAATTATCAGCTTTTAATGGATAAGCTTTACGAGCCACAAACATTTCGGCCATATTAAAATCTTTTCCTTTTCCCATTCTAATTAATTCGCTTTCAAAAAACGACATAGAAGAAAACGACCAGCAAGTTCCAGTGTTGCCTTGATTCTGCACGGCTGTTGCATCTAAGCTTTTTACAACGGTAAATTTGTATTCGCTACCTTTCATATTGGTAAGCGGACCTTGATACGGTGCTTGTGTTTGCGCTTGAGAAAATGTTAGCGAGCAAACTGCTAGTGATGATAGTATAAATTTTTTCATGGTGTTTGTATTTGTTATGTTAAAGGTAAGTGATTATGAAAGTGGAATTTTATATAATTGGTTGATTGGCAATTTTAATCCTTAATCGGCTTGTTTAATATATTTTAATAAGAAGGACATTTCGAAAATGGTGAACAATACATATTGAATCATAAAATGACAAGTGAAAGCCAAAGCTTCTGGTTTATTTACTAAGGAATAAATAAAGACAAAAATCATACATACTAATAAACGTGCCATGCTCATGGCCAAAGTTTTAAAAACAAATTCTTTCGATTGCTTGTCGCCTTTAGTTAATAAAGCATTTGTACCTAATGTAGCTAATGCAAAAAACAAAGTTGGAATCCAAAAATGAGAAGTGCTAAAATATCGATTTTGTAATTGGCTTAAGCCATAGGATAGCACTAAAGCACCTATGCAAATAGTAATAAATTGTAAATAGTATTTTTTTTGATTTTGCATGTTCTGGCTTACTTGCTTGGCTTAATAAAATCTTTCAGTACAATGTACATTGCCAAGCCAATGGAAACTAAACTTAAAATGATGGTAAAGATAGGGGTTGTGTTTTGATAATGCTCGTCTAATTTAAAACCACCATAACAACCACCGCCAATAATTACTGCCATTTGAATACCTAATGCGCTATACTTTGCGTAAGCACTAAGCGGTTTGGGTTGCGGCTTCTCGTTTTTCGCTGACATTAGTTATGTTTTTTACTACGGCACCCATATTACAAGTACCAGTAAATGTAGCGTTAGGTTCAATAGATATTTTTCCTGTAACGATATCACCTAAAACTTTAGCGCTTGCTTTTAATGATAGTAATTCGCTCACAGTTACTTTTCCGTGAATTTCTCCTGAAATATCTGCATTTTGGCAAATAATATTTCCTTCAATATTTCCAGAGGGACCAACTACTAATTTGCCAGAAATAGAAAGATTACCTTTTAAGGTACCATCAATTCTAAGATCACCACTCGATTTAATATCCCCAATAATGGTTGTTCCGTTTCCAATTAAGTTAATAGATGTGGCAGTTGAATCCGAAGTTTTATTTGCTTTTTGAAACATGCTGTTATTTTTTGAATTACGAATATATAAAATTACTTCTGTAATTTGTAATGATCATCAAAAAAAGGCTTGTAGTAGCTCACCTGTTTTTTTCTATACAATTTTGGCAAGTTATCAGCAGAAATGGCCATTAAGGTAAACATCTCTATTTTTACTTTACCCGAAAACACGGTTTTATCTTTTTTCAAGTTATCAATGTATTCCATCGCTTCCTGCGCATTTTTAAATGTTTTTACATTGGTAATTTGATCGGCAGCGCCAAACAAACTACTTGAGATGGATAAATTAGCATTGCTGTAAAAACTATTATTATAATCGGCTAAAGCGGATTTAAAAGCATTTGCAATAGCAGCATCATCAGGGCAAATAGCTACAACAAAGTGTTGCGAATTTAAATCTAAACTAAAGGTGTCTGTTTTATTAATGTTATTAGTTCCATTGCCTGTTGCTTCGCTAGGATGTTTGGAATTATAAATTAATTCAATAATATTCTGTGCTTCTTTTGTTACATCGTCTTTAGGATATAGTACTTGTACCATTTTTAAAGCAGCGTCTAACGAATCAACACCTTTTAATTTACCAATAGAAATAGCGCGAATGAAGGCGAATTTTGGAGAGAAATCATTTTTTCCAAACTTTGCATCTGCTTCGTTACATTTACTATAAGCCGCGCTGTAATTACTAGTTGTGTAATCATTATACACATCGTTGTAAAACAACTCAACCTCTCCTTTTTGCGCTGCTTTATCCGAAATGTATTTTGGGTTTTTAATAATTTGAGCATACTCGCTATTAGGATACTCATTTAAAATTTTGTTTTTATAGTAATCAGCTTGCGATTGATTTTTGACAGATGTAAAAATTCGGTACAATTGAAAATAAGTAGAGAGCTTGTATTTATTATCAGCATATCGCGAATTCAATTCTTCAAAAGTAGCAATGGCTTTTTTGTTATTGTTTAATTCTTCTTTGTAGGTGCTTGCCAAATTATAATAAGCATCAACTATGCGCTTATCAGAGCGTTTAATTAAAGAATCATTTAATGGCAAATCAGATAAATAATAATCAACACTCTTTCTATCATTTGTGTTTTTTATTTTTGTTCCTCCAGCCACTGCATCAGCAACACTATCGTTAGTGTTAGTTTGATTTTCAAAAGCTAAAGCTTTTTGACTTCTTCTCCAGTTATCTTCTAATTTTCTATTTCCCCATTTTTTAATGAAATCATTTAATCCAAAACTTAAAGTGGTTTGGTTATAAAAATACCATTCGCCTTTTTGGCCGTTACTTACTGTTGGTAAACCATTATTTGTTATAGGAGCGGGTGCGTTTGGATTTGGATTAGCATTTTGTGCTTGAAGGGCTTCAGCTTCTTCTTTTTTTCGTTCCTCTTCCTCTTCAATTTTAGCAATCATTTTACTGATAAATCGTGTTCTATCACTTTCGCTCATTTTGGCAATACGCTGTAAACTATCTTCGCGTTGAATCGTTCTAATATATCCAATTAAAGTTTCTAAAGTTTCTTTACGTTTACTAATTACTGTGTAATCTTTATAATCTTTAGGCAGCGTAATCATGGTACTGTCATAGTAAGCACCAGAGGCAGTATAATTAGCTTGTTCAAAACTAATTTCTCCTAATTTAAGATATGATAAAGCTTTTTGTTTTGGGTTTTGGATGCTATTTTTTACTGATAATTTGTAATTAGCAATAGCATCTGTTTCGTTTTTTTCTCTTTCAAAAATTTCACCTAATGTATAATAGATAACATCTAAGTATTCTGCGTTTTTCACATCACGCGTCATTTTCAACAACTCACGCTTTAACTTTGCAATGTTTCCTGATTTAATATCAAATAATCGTGCTTGTTTAATTTTGGCGTTAAACACAAATTCGTAATCAGGTTTTAAATCAATTACTTTTTGGTAATATTTAATCGCTTTTTTGTTGTCTCTTTTTTCTTCGGCTAACTGGCCTAAAATAAAATTATATCTCGCTCTTGTTTTTTTAGAAGGACGTTTAAATTTCAATAAAAACTTCGAAACAGCACTGGCGTTTTTAGCATCGCCACCTTTTAAGGCATTTTCTAAAGCATCTTGGGCTTCCTGATACATGCCACGCTTCATATAATAATCTGCTTGTAAAGCAGGCAATTGTTTTTTAGCGTAGTTTGATGTTTTTTTATCTTCTTTTAATAAACTAATAATAGGTTCTGCTTGAGAAGGCGCGCCAATTTCGTTATAAGAACGTGCTAGCCAAATTAAAGCTTTGTATTTATCTCTTGATTTGTAACTTCTAATTACATATTCAAAAGCTTCTATCCCCGAAAAAAATTCGCGTTTATAAAAGTGAGATATACCAATCACATTCCAGTTATTATCAATCCATCTTCCGGCCGTCGTAATTTCTGTCCCTTTTTTCTTGTCTTTGATGGTATGGCGGCTAATGCAATTAGAAGATTTTTTAATGGCTTTATCAAATTCAGGGAAAGTAGCCTTTGCGCTTTCATTTGTTGGAACTAAATAAACCGGTAGTAAGCGATCATAGTCGTATTTGTAGCTAGTTCTTATTTTTTCTTCCCCTTCTTTAATACTTTCTGTTGCGTAGTAATAACCATTATAACGAGCCGTTAAATTGTGGTAACCCCTATGAATAAAGGTGTTTTTATTGGTTTTACAGCCTGATAAAAGGATTAGTAAAGCCAAACAAGAGATGATATGTGTTTTTATAAATTTCAAAAAAAGATGCAAAAATAAGGTAATAACGTCAAAATCGTAAATTTAGTATATTTTTGTGCAGAACCTATGTCTGAAACCAAAAATAGTCGTTGGAAAATTTTTACCGATCAATTGCGGAATAAATACCGTTTGGTAATATTAAACGACGATTCCTTTGCCGAAAAGTTCTCCTTACGCCTTTCTCCCTTGGGATTAATCATATTATTAGGTTCGGTTACTATTGTGATGACCACTTTAGTGATTAGTTTAGTTGCCTTTACACCATTAAGAGAGTATATTCCTGGGTACGGAAATGTGGATGATAGAAAAGATATTTTATCATTAAGCGCCAAGGCTGATTCCTTAGAAAATACGCTGGCGGCCAGAGATTGGTACATTAATAACCTATTAAATGTGTTTTCTGGTAAAACAGAAGGTAGAACAGCAAAGCCAGCCAAGGATTCAACAGGTAAATATGCTAACATTGATATTAAGCCTAGCGATCAGGATATGAAATTGCGTTCGGATATAGAAAGTAATCAGCTGGAATCAACTAGTGATAAGGTTTCGGCTAATAAAATTAATGCTTTGAGTAATTTCTTCTTTTTCACACCTATTAAAGGAATTATTACTACATCTTATAATATTAAGGAAGGGCATTTTGGAACCGATATCGCCGCCAAAGAAAACGAATTTGTTAAAACTACCCTTGATGGCACTATTATTTTCGCAGGCTTTACCACCGAAGACGGCTATGTTACTCAAATTCAACACAATAATAATATTACAAGTGTTTATAAGCATCAATCTAGTATTACTAAAAAAGTGGGGGATTTTGTGCAAGCTGGCGAGCCAATTGGCGTAGTTGGCAATACAGGCGAAAATAGCAAAGGACCACATTTACATTTTGAGTTGTGGTATAATGGTTTCGCTATTAATCCTCAGGATTACGTGGTGTTTTAAGAATCTTTAAAAAATTTCAACGGATTATGTAGTTTCTTTGTCTAAAACCTTAAAAAAAGTTTCGGTTTTGTCATTTTATCCCTACATTTGCACCCGAATTTTAAAGCTTACAAATACCTTTTTTCGTAATGACTAGTAAAATTAATACATACAAGCGCTTTACAAGTATCTTTTTATTGATATTTTCCCTATTTATTGGGTTTTCTAATAATTTATCGGCTTCTGAACCTCTAGAGGACACTATTGAGCATGGTCATTCTGCAGACACTGCGGTTGCAGCTCATGATGCCCATGGACATGATGCTCACGAAGCTAATGGTCCAATCGACATTTCTGCTATTGCCATTGAACACGTTTCTGATTCTCACTCTTGGCATTTTTGGGGTGAAGGTCATGATGCAGTTGCTGCTCCATTACCAGTTATTTTAAAAGGGAATAATGGTATTGTGTTTTTTATGTCATCAGAATTTCACCATGATAATGAAGGAAAAACCATCGTTGAAAAAAACGGAGAGCGTTTTGTGATGTTTGAAGAAAAAGTATATTACGCTAATGAAACACCAAACGAATATGGTCAATACGTTACGTTAACAATTGATGAAAAAGAAGTAAGTGTTTCAAACGCTGCTCCATTAGATTTTTCAATCACTAAAAACGTAGCTCAGATGTTTATTTCGGTGATTGTTATTATGTGGATATTTATGTCAATTGCTAAAGCTTACAAAACACAAGGCGTTACATCTGCACCAAGAGGAAAACAATCATTTTTTGAGCCATTAATTTTGTTTGTACGTGATGATATCGCTAAAGGAAACATTGGACATGGTTCTGAAAAATTCGTTCCTTATTTGTTGACGGTTTTCTTCATGATTTTAATTAATAACGTGTTTGGTATGATTCCAATTGGAGCTAACTTAACAGGTAATATCGCTTTCACTTTAGTATTATCAGTTGCTACTATGATAGTAACTAATATTAACGGTAACAAAAACTACTGGTCTCACATTTTCTTGCCACATGCTCCAAAAGCAATTTGGCCAATTTTAATTCCTATTGAAGTGGTAGGTATCTTAACTAAGCCTTTCGCCTTAATGATGCGTTTATTTGCTAACATGACAGCAGGACACATTATCATTATTTCATTAGTAGGTTTAATTTTCGTTTTCAAAACTATTTACATTGCACCAGTATCTGTAGCATTTGCTTTATTTATTGATGTATTAGAATGTTTAGTAGCATTTTTACAAGCGTATGTATTTACGATGTTAACCGCTTTATTTATTGGTTCGGCAGTAGCTGACCATAACGAAGACGGGGCTCATACAACGGATGATGATCACGCAACAGCAGGACACTAAGAATTTAAAGATTAATTAATAACCAATAAAAACAAAGAAAAATGACAGGTAGTATCGCAGCAATCGGAGCAGGCTTAGCAGTAATAGGCGCTGGTATCGGTATCGGACAAATTGGTGGACACGCAATGGATGCCATTGCACGTCAACCAGAAGCTACTTCGAAAATTCAAACAGCTATGATCATCGCGGCAGCCCTTGTAGAAGGTGTTGCATTATTCGGTGTAGTAGTTGCTTTAATGTCGAAGTAATCTTCAACAAACAAACCAAAGCTATTACGGTTGGTAATAGCTTTGGTTTAAATTAAAAAATCACCTCTGTGTAATAACAGAATAAAATATAGTACAAAAACCGCATTTAATTTTTAAAAGATGACAAGTACATTCATTTTAGCAAGTTTAATTGAACCAGCAATTGGTTTAATATTTTGGACAACCATTACCTTTATTTTATTATTGGTATTATTAGGCAAATTTGCTTGGAAACCAATTTTAACAGCTATTAAAACTCGTGAAAAAGGAATTGAAGATGCTTTAGCAAGCGCAGAAAACGCCTTAAACGATATGCGTGAGTTAAAATCTAATAACGAAAAGATTTTAGCAGAAGCTCGTGCCGAGCGTGATAACTTATTAAAAGAAGCACGCGATACAAAAGATGCAATCATTGCTGAAGCAAAAGCTAAATCTCAAGCAGAAGCGGATCGTATTATGTCATCTGCTCGTGAACAAATCACTAACGAAAAAAATGCAGCAGTTGCTGAATTAAAAAATCAAGTAGCTACTTTATCAATTGAAATCGCTGAGAAAATTTTACGCAGCGAATTATCAAGCGATGAAAAACAAAAAGCATTAGTAAACAACTTAATGAAAGACGTAAACCTTAACTAATCATGATAGTTGCATCAAGATACGCTAAATCATTACTCGACTTATCAGTTGAAAAAGGCCAATTAGAGGCTGTTTATGCTGATATGCTTCAAGTAAAAGATGTATGCGAAAACTCTAGAGAATTTATTACTTTTTTAAATAGCCCTATCATTAAATCTGACAAAAAAATTGCGACTATTAAAGCAGTTTTTGATGGAAAGTTTAATGCAATTACTTCTGGATTTTTAACTATCGTAGCTTCTAAAAGAAGAGAGAATGTTATCCCAGAAATGGCAAATGAATTTATTGAGCAATACCGTTCTCACAAAAATATTTTAACAGCAGTAGTTACATCGGCTAACGGCTTAGATGCTGCTACTAAACAAAAAGCATTAGATTTAGTAAAATCTCAATTAAGCGGAGAAGTTGAATTGGTAGAGAAAGTTGACGCGAATATCATTGGAGGATTTATTTTAAAAATTGGCGATAAACAATTAGATAAATCGGTTGCTCGTCAGTTATCGAACTTGAAAAAAGAATTAACAAACAAAGCATTAAATTAATAATTAACCATACAATAAAATGGCTGAAGTAAAACCAGCAGAAGTATCTGCAATTTTAAGACAACAATTATCAGGTTTCAAATCGGAAGCTGAATTAGAAGAAGTTGGATCTGTATTACAAGTAGGTGATGGTATCGCTCGTATTTACGGTTTATCTAAAGTTCAATCAGGTGAGTTGATTGAATTTGAAACAGGTTTACAAGGAATTGTATTAAACTTGGAAGAAGATAACGTAGGTGCCGTATTATTAGGTGCAAGTACTGGAATTAGCGAAGGCTCTTCAGTAAAACGTACTGGTCGTATTGCTTCTATCAAAGTTGGTGAAGGAATGTTAGGTCGTGTTATCGATACTTTAGGAAATCCTATTGATGGTAAAGGACCAATTCAAGGTGTAACTTACGAATTACCTTTAGAGCGTAAAGCTCCAGGTGTAATCTACCGTCAGCCAGTTACTGAGCCTTTACAAACAGGTATCAAAGCAATTGACGCGATGATTCCAATTGGACGTGGACAACGTGAGTTAATCATTGGTGACCGTCAAACTGGTAAAACTACAGTAGCGTTAGATACTATTATCAATCAAAAAGAATTTTATGATGCAGGAAAACCTGTATTCTGTATATATGTAGCAATTGCTCAAAAAGGTTCTACTGTTGCGAACGTTGTTCGTACGTTAGAAGAAAATGGCGCAATGGCTTATACAGTGGTAGTTGCGGCTAACGCTTCTGATCCTGCTCCGATGCAATTCTACGCTCCATTTGCTGGTGCAGCAGTGGGTGAATTCTTTAGAGATACTGGTCGTCCAGCGTTAATTGTATATGATGATTTATCTAAACAAGCTGTAGCTTACCGTGAGGTATCATTATTATTACGTCGTCCTCCTGGACGTGAGGCGTATCCTGGTGACGTTTTCTACCTTCACAGTAGATTATTAGAACGTGCTGCTAAAATCAATGCTTCTGATGATATCGCTCGTAACATGAATGATTTACCTGAGTCTTTAAAACCGATTGTTAAAGGAGGTGGTTCATTAACAGCTTTACCAATTATTGAAACACAAGCAGGTGACGTTTCTGCATACATTCCAACAAACGTAATTTCGATTACGGATGGACAAATTTTCTTAGAGTCAAATTTATTTAACTCTGGTGTTCGTCCAGCAATTAACGTAGGTATTTCTGTATCTCGTGTTGGTGGTAATGCTCAAATTAAATCGATGAAAAAAGTAGCAGGTACTTTAAAATTAGATCAAGCTCAATACCGCGAATTAGAAGCGTTTGCAAAGTTTGGTTCTGACTTAGATGCTGCAACAAAATCAGTATTAGATAAAGGTGCTCGTAACGTGGAAATATTGAAACAAGCTAACGCTTCTCCACTACGTGTTGAACAACAAATTGCTATTATTTACTTAGGAACTAAAAACTTATTACGTAACGTTCCAGTAAATAGAGTAAAAGAATTTGAAAAAGAATTCTTAGATGTTTGCGAGCGTAAAAACAAAGAGCAATTAGATGCTTTAAAAGCAGGTAAATTTGATGATTCGATTACAAGTGTGTTAGAAGCAACTGCAAAAGAATTATCAGCTAAGTATAATTAAGAAGTTAGAATTAAGAAGTCAGATTTATAAACTTTAAATCTGACTTCTAAAATCTTAAATAAACATGCCAAATTTAAAAGAAGTAAGAAATAGAATTGTATCCGTTGGTTCAACCATGCAGATTACGAGTGCCATGAAAATGGTGAGTGCTGCTAAATTGAAACGCGCGCAAGATGCAATTACGCAAATGCGTCCTTACGCTAACAAATTGCAAGAAATTTTACAAAACGTAAGTTCAAGTTTGGATACTTCTGAAAATGCTTACGCACGTAAATCTGCACCAAAAAACGTATTATTAATTGCCATTTCTTCTAATCGTGGATTAGCAGGTGGTTTTAATGCAAACGTGATTAAAAAGACTTGGAATTTAATTAATAACGAATACAATGGATGTACAATTACTGTATTACCAATAGGTAAAAAAGTAACGGATGCATTTAAACGTACAGATTATATTATTCATGGTTCTCATTTACCACATAATGTAAACGAAGTATTTGATAATTTGAATTATAATACAGTTGCACCAATTGCCGAAAGAGTAATGGATGCCTTTGTATTAAAAGATTTTGATAAAGTGGTGTTGGTATACAACCAATTTAAAAATGCAGCCGTACAGATTGTGCAAGCTGAACAATTTTTGCCAGTTGAAGCAACTGCATCTGCAGGCACATCATCAAATACAGATTACATTTTTGAACCAAGCAAAGAATTTATCGTAAGCGATTTAATTCCTCGTTCTTTAAAAACACAATTCTATAAAGCATTATTAGATTCATTAGCGTCTGAGCATGGTGCTCGTATGACTGCGATGCACAAAGCAACTGATAATGCGAAAGATATGTTGCGTGACTTGAAAATTAGTTATAACAAAGCTCGTCAAACAGCTATTACAACTGAGATTTTAGAAATCGTTGCAGGTGCTGAAGCACTAAACGGATAATTAAAATATTTTTCATGTAAAAAACCCTTTACCATTGGTAGAGGGTTTTTTTGTATCAGCATAGCAATCCTGTTTTTTGTGCATGTTTAACGATTGATTAATGTCATAAATACACAAAATATCATTTATAATGCTCACCTTTGTACCCGAACTAAAACCACTACAATGATTATTCTATTATTCTTAATATTACACTGGTACCTTTCTCTTTTCGGACAAACATTTTTCTTACACCGCTATAGTGCACATAAAATGTTTACCATGAATAAATTTTGGGAAAAATTCTTTTATATTTTTTCTTGGGTTACACAAGGCTCTTCGTATTTAAATGCACGTGCTTATGCGATTTTACACCGTATGCACCATGCTTATAGCGATACTGAAAAAGATCCACACACACCACACTTTTTTAAAGATGTGTACACGATGATGATGCACACTAAAAAAATATATAATGATGTATTAAATAAACGTGTTGTAATTGAAGAAAAATTTGACCGTAATTTTCCTGAATACCCAGCCATTGATAAAGTAGCGGATAGTTGGTTTACACGAATTGGATTTGGTACATTGTACTTTGTAGTGTATTTGTTAGTTTTTATTTACGTACCAGGTTATCATTGGACCATATTTTTATTATTACCAATCCATTTTTTAATGGGACCAATACAAGGTGCTATTGTAAATTGGGCAGGACATAAATACGGTTACCGTAACTTTGAAGAAGGTGATAAATCAAAAAACACCTTGTTTTGGGATTTTTTATTAATGGGAGAGTTATTTCAAAACAACCATCACCATGCAGGAGCAAAACCAAACTTTGCTGCTAAGTGGTTTGAATTTGACCCA
>SYEI01000187.1 GCA_005800865.1 Bacteroidota bacterium
AAAATTAATTTTAGTATTGTAGCTATAATTTTTGTTTCTTACTATTCCATTGCATACGGTAAAGAGGGATTTAATTATCTTTTTATACCGATGATTATTTTTTTAATATTTAATCTATTTGAGGCAAAAGAGAAATTAATCATGTGGATTTTAATATTATTTGCTTCACTTACATATTTTGTTGCATTATACGCTAATTACAATAGTCTTGAATACTACATCAACATTGAAAAATCATTTCGTGTAATGCAAGGAATTGTAAGTTTAATAGGTTATTTATCACTTACTATTATGTTTGGATTTTACAATTTCAAATTGATTATAAAAACCGAAAACAAATTATTGGCAGAAAAGGTTGCTATTGATGCTCAAAAAATAATTATCGAAAACGCCCATAAAGAAATTACGGACAGTATTAATTACGCTAAGCGCTTACAACATGCAATCTTTCCGCCAACAGATTTTATTACAACAAATTTTCCAGAAAGTTTTATTTTATACAAACCTAAAGATATTGTTGCCGGCGATTTTTACTGGGCAGAAAAAATTGAAGATTTATTTTTTATTACCGCGGCTGATTGCACCGGACACGGAGTTCCAGGAGCAATGGTTTCGGTAGTTTGTTCAATCGCATTAAACAGAACTGTAAATGAGTTTGGCGTAACCGACACAGGAAAAATACTCGACAAAACAAGAGAGCTAGTTATTGACACATTTACAAAAAGCAATACCGAAGTGAAAGACGGAATGGACATTTCGCTGCTATGTATCGACAAGCAAAATCAAAAAATCTTTTGGAGTGGTGCTAATAACCCGTTATGGTATATCCATGACAATGAATTAAAAGAAATAAAGGCCGACAAACAACCAATAGGGAAATCAGATTATCCTAAACCATTTACGACACATCAAATTGAATATAAAGCAGACACGACGTTTTATTTATTTACTGATGGTTTTGCCGATCAATTTGGAGGTGCAAAAGGTAAGAAATTTAAATACAAGCAGTTCTCAGACTTATTAGTAAACAATATAAATCTTACTCAACAACAACAAGCTGAAACCATCGACAAAGCATTTGAAGATTGGAAAGGCAATTTAGAACAAGTTGACGACGTTTGTGTAATTGGAATAAAAATATAGAAAGTAACCACCGTGAGTTATGGAACTCTAACAACACTTGCCAAGCCCATTTGCAAAACGCACAAATCAGCCCTTCAATCCTAATTTTGCTTACGCTCTGGCAATTTTCCAAATTGCTAATAGGTGGCCGGAAAAACAAACTGAATTAAAAAAGTACATTGCTTTATCTTAAAAATAGAATAAAAGCCGAACCGTTAACACTCACTAAGGCAAAAGTTTGGCAGACATCAAAGCTTTTGCAAAAGCGGTCGCTCCGCGAAACGTATTTTCATTTTGCAAATGCCTAGAAACATAGTATCTTTATTTAAACGTTTCGGTAGACGAGTGTTCCAAAACCGCACAAGTTCTAGCTGCAAACCGTTATACACAAGGACTTGACGAGTACCGACAAACTAAATCTTAAGACAAAAAAAATAAAATTATGGGGAGTAAAATTCGACAAATATTATTTGGAATTGTAATAATATTCATAGGACTTTTCTCGTTTGGTTATGCATTTGCTTATGTCTATACAGGAACTTCAGACGCTCTTTATCTTTTTCCAATTTTGATAATCACGGTTGGTTTTATCATCTTGGTTAGAGGCTTCAAAACTAAAAAAAAGTAAGGAGTTAAACGTATCGACCATTGTGTAGAAACAGAAACATATAAATAATTTTCTACTCGTTGCTTTCCGTAGAAAAGTTAATATAAATGTAGCTTCGTAATAGTTACCTTTTTATCGTCAGACATGTAAGCAATGTGTAAACTAAATACAAACGCCTTTTAAAACAAAAAAGGCCAGAATTTCTTCTAGCCATTTTTAAATAATAATCCACTATTTATCCTTTATTTTTTACTGGTCTAAATGGATTAATCCAACTGATAAAAGGAGTGATTTTTCGTGTTTGAATCCACACTCTACCCTTTCCTTTAAAGTTACATACTAAACCTTCTCCCGAAAAGAATAAGGATTTGTATCCACCAATACGATTAATGGTGTAGGTTAAATCTTCTGTAAATGCAACAATATGACCTGTATCTACTACATAATCTCCTTCTACATCAATAGGAATAATGCCGCCATAAGAGTTAAACCATAAATCGCCTTTGCCCGAGCATTTAATTAAAAAGAAACTTTCGCCTGAGAAAAAACCTTTGGTAAATCCTTGCCATTTAGTTTCTACTAACACCTCATCGCCTGAAGCAACAAAGGCGGTGTTTTGCAAATAAATCGTTTGATTATTTAAATACACATGTTCCATATCGCCTGGCGATGCTGGTGCAATTTGAATTTCGGCATTGCCATTTTTTGCTGTAAACTCATTAATAAAAATAGATTCGCCAGATAAGAAACGTTTAAAGCCTCCTTTGAATTTAGTTTTCATTTCTAAGTTAGTATCCATCGATGCCATGGCAGCAGCTTCTACTTTTATCTTTTTTCCATTAGGAATTTTTACGGTTAAAAAACCATAATCGGGTTTGCAATCAAATTTAAAATCGAAACCTTCTGTTGTATTAGTTGTTTCCATGATTATCTTGGTTTAAGTTTAGGTCCAAGTGCTGAACCAAATGATGATGAATTATGTGATTGCACCCAAACGATGCCCTTTCCTTTAAATTTACATACTAAGCCTTCGCCGCCAAGTATTGAGCTCATCCAGCTTTTTCCTGCTTTGGTTAAGCTAAATGCTAAGGTTTCTTCAAAAGCCACAATGTGGCCAGTGTCCACAATATGTTCGCCATTAACTTGAATTTGATAAATCGCTCCAAATGAATTAAAAATAACCGTGCCTTGCCCAGATGCTTTTACCCAAAACAAATTTTCTTTAGATACTAAATTTTTAAAACCTTGCCAGCTTGCATCTATACTAACGTTTTCGGTACATGCTACAAAAGAACCACCTTGAATAATTAAATTTTCTCCGTGTAATTCTTTTAGTTCCATATCGCCAATATGCGTAGTTCCTAACCATAATTTTCCGCCTTCGGCTGGAGCCACATAATGGTTTAAAAAGAAATTCTCTCCCGATACTAATCTTTTTAATCCTTTCATGATTCCGCCCGACTTTCTTTGTTGCGTGCTGGTTGTCATTTGAATAGCCGTTGATTTTGCAATCATGGAACCGCCTTCTGCTGTTATTTTTTGTCCTGGCTTCAGGGTAATTTCTGCCGCTGTTGCTCCTGGTCGTAATTGAAATTTAACGTCCAGCTGACTTGTAGTTGATGTTTGAATCGTATTTTCCATAATTATAAATGTCTATTCACCCATGATGCTAAGCCCGATAGGTTTCTTGTTTGTAAATAAATTTTTCCGTTGCCAGTAACCTTTGTCACAAAACCCTCGCCACTAGTAATACTACCAATGATGCCATTTGATAATTTTGGTTTTAATTGCATGTGCTTTTCGTAGCCAACCAAGTGACCCGAGTCAACAATGTATTCGCCTTTAATTTCTTTTTCTACAATACCACCGTAAGCACCAAAATAAACTTTGCCAGTTCCGCTCACAACTAATTTAAATAAGCCTTCGCCACCAATTAAAGAACCAAAACCTGCCCAACGTAAGCCAAGCTTTACGCCTGGTTCACAAGCAACGTAAGCGCCGCCTTCTAAACAATACGATTCGTTGTTTAAGATTTTACATTCCATATCGCCTGGGGTTGCCTGAACTAAGGTTAGCTTTAATGGGGCGTTTGTATTATTTGTGAAGTGATTTACAAACATACTTTCACTACCCAAAAATTTCTTTAGTAGTCCTGAAAAAAATCCTCCACTAAACTTAGCGGTCATGTCTAAATCTGCCGACATGGTTGCCATCGCATCTGCTTCGGCAATAATTGTTTCGCCTGGCGCTAACTCTACATCGAGGTAGGCAAATGCTGGCTTTGCTTCTATTTTTACGTTCATATTATTTATGGATGATTAGTTTATACTGATTGAAGTCCTCTTTGATAGGTGCTATTTTTACTTTTTTATCTTTTAATATTTTTTTAAGATGCTCTATTCTATCTTCGGTAGCCGGATGTGTAGACATAAACGATAAATAGCCTTCTATTTTTTTACTAGAATATTCTTCTTGTAGTGTTTTAAAAAAAGAAATCAATCCTTCTGGATTTACACCCGCCGCAATTAAATAATCTAAGCCTGTTTCATCTGCTTCTGTTTCAAAATCTCTACTGTTAGATAATGAAGCTAAATCGCCACCCATATTAATAAGTGTTCCTGATAGGGCAGTAATATCACCAACTAAAGATGAAATAATCACATACAGTCCTAAATTATTAATCACTCCACGTATATGATGACGGCGAGTAACATGCGCTAGTTCGTGGCTTACCACACCTAACACTTCTTCCCAAGATTTTGCGTTTTCAATTAAACCTGTTTGAATAACCACTTTACCGCCAGGCAATGCAAAGGCGTTAATGGTTGGATCTTTAATAAAATAAAATTCGATTTTAGTGCCGTCTTTTTCAATTTGTTTAATGAGTGGAGAAGCCACTCTGATGAGTTCACTCTTTAAAGAATCGTTTTCTACAAAATCGTATTGCAAAGTCATGGTTTGAAATAATTTATCTCCCATTTTTTGCTCCCAGTCAATAGGTACTTTTTTAGCTAAGCCTTCTACCAAAACATCTTTCAAAAAAAACAAGGAAACAATGATGGAAATAAAAATAGCTACTATAATCCCAAGGCTAATAAGGATTCCACGTCTTGCTTTTTTTACCACTTTTATTTGAGAGGCAAAATCAGCATGATCTTTAATAGCAGGTTCTTTCAATATCTTTTTATCGCTTGTGTAAAAAGAAAGGTTGGAGTTTCTTTTGTCGGCAAAAAACACTAACTCTTTGTTGTTTCCGCCAACGGTTATCTCTAAATTTGAAAAGGTGATTTCGTGCGACTTGTTTTCATTAGTAAATAAAATCGAAAATGATTTTACTTCAATACTGCCCGATTCGCGATTAAATCCTGCGTTTGAATCAATAAGTATGGCTTGATAAGTTGACATGGAGGCTAGTTTTTGCTAACCTAATATATAACTTATATTGACACCTTGGTTTAAAAAATGATTAACAAAACATTAAAACCAACTTCCTTTTTTCTTTTTGCCACCTAATCCTAAAACACCTAACAGCCCTCGAGCCACTTCTTTCATCACCGTTCTACCAACCTGACGAACCATGGTGTTTTCAGAAATTTTTTCGATAGTAGATTTTTCTTCTTTGGCAGATTTTTTCTTAGTCTTAGTTTCAGGTGTTGAGTCTGTTGAAGCATTCTCTTCTGCAGCAGCTTTTAGTTTTGCATTTAATATTTCGAAGGCACTTTCTCTATCAATCACTTCATTGTATTTTGGTGCAATGCTACTAGCCGAAACAATTTGCTGAATTTCGTCAGAAGTCAATACACCTATCCTACTCATTGGTGCTCGCAAATGTGTTGCGGCTAATGGTGTTGGAATACCTTTTTCGTTAAGTGCTGTTATTAAGGCTTGGCCAATTCCAATACTAGTAAGCAGTTCATCGGTTTTATAAAATTCGGAAATAGGATAATTCTCTGCAGTTTTTCTAATCGCTTTTCTATCCTTTTCGGTAAAGGCTCTTAGGGCGTGCTGCACTTTTAAACCTAGTTGCGATAATACAGCTTCAGGAATATCATAAGGGTTTTGTGTACAGAAATAAATGCCCACTCCTTTACTTCTAATTAGTTTAATAATCGATTCTATTTGATCTAATAAAGCATCTGAAGCTTCTTTAAAAATTAAATGTGCTTCGTCAATAAAAATACACAACTTAGGTTTTTCAACATCACCAGCCTCTGGAAAAGTTTGATAAACCTCAGCCAATAAACACAACATAAACGTGGAGAATAATTTTGGCTTATCTTGAATGTCCACCAAACGAATAATAGAAGCGATGCCTCTGCCGTATGCGTCTAATCGAACTAAATCAGTTACTTCAAACGAACGTTCTCCAAAAAACACATCCGCTCCTTGCGATTCTAGTTCGATGATGGCTCTTAATATTGTTCCAACCGATGCAGTAGAAACGTTACCATAATTTTTTTGAATGTCTTCTTTTCCTTCGTTCGTTAAGTGATTTAATAAACTCTTAAAATCTTTTAAATCAACTAGTGGTAATTTTTTGTCGTCGGCATATTTAAAGATGATAGCAACTATGCCACTTTGCGTGTCATTTAAATCTAATACTTTCGAAAACAATACTGGCCCAAACTCACTTACGGTAGCTCTTAATTTGGCCCCATTCTCTTTTGATAGCGTTAAAAACTCAACACTACTAGCATTGGGTACAAATGGCATTCCAATAGCGGTGTGTCGTTCTTCAATTTTTGGATTTGACACGCCTGCTTTTGCAATCCCACTTAAATCTCCTTTTAAATCCATCATCAACACGGGAATGCCTTTCGCACACATGTTTTCAGCAATAATTTGCAACGTTACGGTTTTACCAGTTCCTGTAGCTCCAGCAATTAATCCGTGACGGTTTAATGTTTTTAAGGGCAATTTTATTTGAGCTTCTTTTTGAGGAACACCATCTAACAAGGCAGCGCCTAAAACAATAAAATCTCCTTTGGTAGTATAACCATCATTAATGCTTTGTATAAATTTTACTGAATCTGCCATGTTATAATTTTACGTAAAAATAAAAAAGCTCTGCAAATAATTCTGCAGAGCTTTTAAACAATTTAATTTTTATTATTTACGAAGTAAGGTAATGTGTCCTACTTTCTCGTAACTCTTTTTCTTTTCATCTTTAAACGTTATTTTATAAACGTATATATCTTGTTTTAATGTTTCTCCTGAGTTGTTTTTTGAACCATTCCAAAACTGATTTACATCCGTTGTTTTATAAATTTGCTCACCCCATCTGTCAAAAATCAACAAATTAAAAGTTGAGTAATCTACACCTGTTTGAGGTAAGAAAATTTGGAATACATCATTCAAGGCATCTGCTCCTGGTGTAAAAGCGTTTGGCACATATAATACTACATCTGGATTAACCACAATCACAACTGATGTATCATCCACACAGCCTTCAGGAGTTGTAGCAACTAAGGTTACCACAAAGTTTCCTGAGTTTACAAATAAATAAGATTCGTTAACATTCGCGCTATTATACATTCCACCAATATCCCAAGTGTAAGTATTATCTCCTAATACCGTTGATTGATTGGTGAATTCTACTTGTCCATCAACTACTGTTGTTTCAACTACCGAAGGATCGAAAGAAGCAATTGGTAAAGGATTAGAAGTTATTCCGCTTGTTGCAATAGTTGTGTCTTTACAGCCAATATTATCTGTGTAATATAACGTAGCTGTATAAGTTCCAGGTGTTGTGTAGATATGAGTCACTGTTAATCCAGTATCACTTACAGTACCATCACCAAAATTCCAGATTGCTGTACCAGTAGGATAAGACGATGTTGAATAATCTATCGTTACAGGGTTACATCCCGAAATAACATTAGGGAATGCATTAGCTTCAGGTTTTGGATTTACTGTTATTGTGATGCTCTCCGCTGCTCCACAATTTAATAAAGGAGAAGGATTAGTGCTATAGGTTACTACATGAACTCCTGCACCAGCAGTTGCTGGAACAAAGTTTGTTCCTGTAACGCCTGTACCTGTCCAAGTACCACCTGCAAATTGTGCAATGGTTTGTAAGTTAACACCTGCATCATAAATACAGTAAGGTCCAACAGTATTAGTAATTGTTGCTGGTACAAAATGAACAACTGTTACAGCTACAGTTTCTGTATTAACACACGGACCGTTAGTTAATGTATATAATAAAGTGTTATTACCAACGATACTAGACACTGGAGAAAAACTTCCTCCTGCCGATACGATAGAGCCTGGTGTTACTGCCGACCATACACCTCCTGTAGGAGTTACTGTCATATTTTGTGCAGCATAATTATCGCAATAAGGTCCAGCCGCTGTAATGGTTGGTTGTGCTTGTGAATTTACTGTTACGTTTAATGTACTTGCCGATGGACAAAGTGATGCTGTTGGAGTTGAGTTTGTGCTGTAAGTTAAAGTATGCACAGCCGCTCCCGCTGCTGCAGGATCAAAGTTTGTACCTGTAACACCATTACCCGACCAAACTCCTACTCCTAATGTTGATGTTGTTAAGGCAGTAGATAAGTTAACCACTGGATTTGTAATACACATAGTTGCAATAGAACCTGTAATTGTTGATGGTACAAATTGTTCTACAGAAATTGTTGTTGTATTAACTGCCGCACAAGTTGATGCACCTACAGAATACGTATACGTATTATTACCAACAACTGCTAACGATGGAGTAAATACACCTGTAGGAGTAATACCAGTTCCCGACCAAGTTCCACCTGTAGGAACAACCGTTAATGTTACCGTTGGCGCATTAGTACATAATGGGTTAACAGCTGTAATAGTTGGCTGCGCCGCTGAATTTAATTGAACAGCAATTGTACCTGTTGCAGGACATAAAGATGTTGTAGGAACCGAATTTGTACTATACGTTAATGTATGAGTTCCAACTCCCGCCACTGTAGGACTAAATATAGTGCCAGTAACTCCATTACCAGACCAAACTCCTGCGCCTAACGTAGAGGTGCCTAATGCTGCTGATAAATTCACGGTATTACTAGGTAAACAAATTGGATTTATTGTTCCTGTAATCGTTGCAGGCACAAATTGTTCAATTGCAATAGTTGTTGTTGCTGTTTGCGAACATCCAGCACCACCATATAAATAGGTTACTGTATTTGTTCCAACAGTTGCTAATGATGGTGTAAATACTCCCACTGTAGAGGTTGCTGGAGTTAAACTCCAAGTTCCACCTGCAGGTGTTGCAGATAAAGAAACAGATGTTGCATTAGTACATAACGCAGAAACAGGTGTGATTGTTGGAGCAACTGCACTCGTAACTGTTATTGTTGATGTCTGCGCTTGCATACAGTTAGTTTGTCCGATAGGATTTACTTGTACCGTATATACAATACTTGCCGTTGGACTAGCAACTGTAGTAAATGTATTAGTTGGATTTAATCCAATTGTTGGAGTCCAAGAATAAGTAAACGCTGCAGGATTAGAACCACCACAGTTTTGGAATCTAATGTTTGGGCGATCTAAACTTGTAGTAGCAAAACTTGTAGTTAAACACATTGGTGATGAATCGCTATATGCATAAATACATTCCTGAAAATTATTACACTGAAAAACCATTTTACAGTGAACCCGCATATGGATATCATTATGTAATAGTTGCATCTCCAAATCCAAAAGATACATTTGC
>SYEI01000023.1 GCA_005800865.1 Bacteroidota bacterium
CTTGAAACAAAAATGGTATAGTATGAAATCAGAAGAAAAATTAAATCGGCTTTTTGAAATACTTAAAAAGGAAAATACCACAACCAGTGTTTCTGAGATTACTTCATGGATTGAAGCACACACCTCAATCGCAAAAGCAAAAACAGTTAAACCTTATAATTATTCCAAAATAATAATCATTAGTTCAATAATAACAACAACTTTAATTGTTGCTATTATTTTAGTATCAAAAAAACTAGCATCAATTGAGGAGAATAAAATTTTACCTATAACAAAGGAATTTAGAATCACAACACCTACTGATTCTATATATTCCACTGATTCATCAAAAAATAAAATAATTGAATACAACCAAGATGAAATTGCATTTTCAAAAACAAAAGCTACTAGTAATACTCCAATTAATAAGATAAAAAGAGAAACTATTGTAAAAAATGAAATACAATATCCAATTGATTTGTCGAAGCATTCAAAAAACGACATCAATGAAACATATCCTCAAACCAATATAGAAAAAGCCACTGGTATTTGGAGGTCTCTAAATGATTGCTTAAAGGTAGATACGCTTTTTAAAGGAGTAAAATTAATAGTATTTATAAGCGACTTCAATCATGATATTATTGTGAACGGAAGTAATCGATCAGATGTTGCTTTGAACTACAATCATCAATTGAAAGCCAAAGGAATTTATTCAACGTCAAAAGATAGATATTGTGAATTGAATTATGTTCTTGCAGATTCAATTCTAACTTTACATTGCAAACGAGAAAATTATATTTTCAATGGCATTAGCATTATTGGGGAAACCAATAATCTGATAATTGATGCGCCAAAAAACATTTCAGTTCAGATACAATCAAGTTCTGGGGATATTGATTTAGAATTACTAAATCCTATATCAGAGTATTCTCTTAATTTGATAACAGAAGTTGGAAAAATAAAAGAGAGAAGAAAAGAACTAAAGCTTCTAGATAAAACGCATTTAGTTACTGGCTCAGGCTTATTTAAAATATCAATAAAAGCCGATAGAGGTAATATTAATATCCGATAATAATCATTTTCTTAACCAAACAATTAAAAATAAAAAAGCATGAAAAATCTAATTTTGTCAATTGCCATTTTGGGGGTTCCATTATTAACGCAGGCACAATGCAACTGCCTAGAAGAATTTTCAAAAATTAAAAACCATTTAGAATCAAACTATTCGGGTTTCAAAGATAAGGTAACACCCAAAAACATTAAGCAATACGAAGATTTTACAGCACAAAAAGCGCAACTTGCCGCACAAGCAAAAAACAAAGCGCAGTGTTATTTTATCATTAATCAATGGATGAGCTATTTTAATGACGATCATGTGTATTCGGGATTGAATGAAGAAGCAATAGGGAAGATAGATCCAAAAAAACTTCAATCGGATTTTCCAGTCGAAAAGTTTGCTGTAAGCGATGCGCTAATAAAAAAATTAGAAAACGCAAAAGGAATAGAGGGCATTTACACCAAAAAAGGTGAAGGCTTTTCAATCGCTGTTCTTAAAGCTAAAAACCCTTTTAGAGATTATATTGCTGTGATAATAAAATCAAGTGATAGTAAATTTGAGAACGGCACTGTTTTAGCCGAACTTAAAGAAAAATCGTCAAAAGAATATTTTTTGTTGTATAACTCTTCTCACATGTTAGCCTTTGCCATGATAAAACCAAAAGATGGTGAATTGATAAGTGGTTTCTTTAAAAATGGTAAAGAGATAGTTAATAAAGTAAATTATGATTTTGAAGCCAAATTACTTAATGAAAATACCTTGTACTTTAATATACCTAGTTTTAGTTGGGAGGCCAAAACTATTATTGATTCATTATTTGCTGCTCAAAAAGAAAATCTAAAAAAATCTTCAAACCTAATTATTGATTTAAGAAATAATGGGGGAGGGAGTGATGATGCTTACAGTAGTATTTCTCCATTTTTATATACACAACCAATAAAAACTGTTGGTGTTGATATATGGGCATCGAACGATAATATAAAAGGTTGGGAATTGATGTTGCAAGATCCTAATATGCCGGCAGAGTCTAAACCTGAGATTCAAAAAATGATAGATAAAATGAAACTACATGTAACCCAAAATGTAAATATTGTTGAAGACGCAACAGATTCAAGCTATACACAACTTTTGTTTCCAAAGAATGTAGTTGTTCTAATAAACGAGAGTTGTGCTAGTACTACGGAACAATTTTTATTGGAGGCAAAACAAAGTAAGAAGGTAACATTGATGGGACAAAACACATCAGGCACATTAGATTATTCTAACTTACGAGAATCTGATTTTTGTGAAATGCCATATACACTGTGGACGCCAACTACGCGTAGCAGACGAATAGACATTGGAGAAGGAATTGATGGAATTGGCATTAAACCAACTATTTACCTAACCGAAAAACAAGATTGGATTCAAGAAGCATTAAGATTCCTAAACAATAAGAATTAATGTCACTTGTTAAATGAGGCAGTGGCTAACACGGGTTTGGCAAAAGTGGCGGTTTAGTGCTTCGTATGAAAGTTTTGTGATTAAACAAACAGTTGTGCTTCGTATGAACATTTGTGGTGAAAATCGCCACCTTCTCCAAGCCCGAAACCGTTATGTGCCATTTGTGGACAACGACCGTATTTGCAATCTTACAAAGATAATTTTTCAAATTTTAGCAACATTTTTTGCGATTTTGAAAATCAATACCTTTTCTTTAACTTTATTCTCAAATTCGCTAACAATGACAACAACTGACCATATTAGAAACGGAATAATTGAAAAACTACTTACTATTTCAAACAAGGACTATTTAACCGCACTTTTTCAATTAGTTAAAAACAGTCCTGTAGACCTAGAAACTGTTAAGCTGACCGAGGAGCAAATTGTAATGTTAAAACTCAGCGAAAGGGACATCAAAGAAAAAAACTTGATCCCTCAATCTCAACTTGACAAATCTGACTTGAAATGGCTAAAAGAACTGTAGTTTGGACCCAGACTGCTGCTCAACAACGTCGGGAAATTTTAAAGTATTGGGTTAAACGAAACGGTACGAAAACTTATGCGGAAAAATTAATTAAGTTGACGGCTGAACAAATTAACGTAATCCAAAGCAATCCTAAATTATTTAAAAAAGCAGACTTTCCGGAAACTTATGTTTCAGCATTAGGACACTTTAGTATATTCTATAAATTCAATAAAGACCTTCTTATTATCACTGCATTTTGGGACAATCGGCAAGATCCAAAAAAACTGCTGGATATCCTTAAAAAACAAACAGGCACATAACAAACGCTATGCACCCGTTCGCTACCTAAAACCCTACCTATCCCCTTCTGTATTTTTAAATATCTTTTCTAAAATATCTTTTTCAACGGCATTCACCGTTAAGTTACGACGGGCATAAACACGGCTTGCGGTTTCAATCATTTTATCAAATTTGTATTCTTCCATACCATCGGCTCCACCCCAACTAAAACTAGAGATGTGCGTTGGAGGAAAACCACCGCCAAAAATATTAGCGCCTACGCCTACAACTGTTCCTGTATTAAACATGGTATTAATGCCGCACTTACTATGGTCGCCCATAATTAAACCGCAAAATTGTAAACCAGTGTCTATCATTTTTTTTTGTGAGTAGTTATACAATTTTACGTTGCCGTAATTATTTTTTAAATTCGAGTTATTGGTATCAGCACCTAAATTACACCACTCTCCAATTACAGAATTACCTAAAAATCCATCATGGCCTTTATTGCTATAAGCAAAAATAACAGAGTTGTTTACTTCACCGCCTACTTTACTATGAGGACCAACAGTAGTTGGACCGTAAATTTTAGTGCTTAATTTTAAAGCTGCATGTTCACCTAAACTAAATGGTCCGCGAACTACAGAGCCTTCCATAATTTCGGCATCTTTAGCAATGTATATTGGTCCTGCATTTGTATTTAAAATAGATGCTTCAACAACCGCACCTTCTTCTAAAAAGATTTGTTTAGCATCACCAATAACAGTATTTGAAGTAGACAAGGGTTGTGATGTTCTTCCTCTTGTAATTAAATCAAAATCAGCTTTAATGGCGTCACCATTTTTTGAGAAGATATCCCATACATTTTCTACTGCCATAAAACTCATGGTAGTTTCAATCGAACTTATTAATGCGTCCGCCATATTTAATGGAGAGGCGATATTGCTTCTAAAAGCAATTAATGTAGTGCCTTTTTTAATTCCTGTATTAAATTCTAACTGATTAATTTGTGCTAATAACTCAGGCGTTGGGCAAATTTTCCCATTAATAAAAACAGCATTATTCGTATAGCTCGCTTTATA
>SYEI01000188.1 GCA_005800865.1 Bacteroidota bacterium
AACCATTCTTTTTTAATCATGCCAAAAGTCAAGATTCAAAAAAATTAAACGCCATGGTGATGAAATACTACGTGTTATTTTGTTTGTTTTTGTTTTTAGGAACCATGATGAATTTACCTTGGTTGCAAAAAGTTGTGAGTGAGAATTACAGATCGGGCTTGGGGGTAGTTCCAATTTTATTATTAGCTAATTTGTGTGTGGGTGTTTATTGGAATTTGTCTATTTGGTTTAAACTAACGGGGCAAACAAAATTTGGCGCCATCATAACCGTTATGGGAGCAGTAATTACTTTAGTGATTAATTTTGTTGGCATTCCTAAATTTGGTTACATGGCTTGTGCTTGGGCTACATTAGCATCATACGGTGCAATGATGGTTGCTTCGTATTTACTAGGACAAAAGTATTATCCCATAAAATATAATCTGCGAAGTATTTTTGTATTCACCTTTTTAGCTTTAGGATTTTATTTTATTTCAACGATTTATTCATCTATGGAAAACATATATATTAAGTTGATATTGAATAATATCTTGTTGGCTTTATTTGCCTTGATATTTTATAAATTAGAATTTGATAATTTAAAGAAATTAAAACATTTAGAATCATGATCATAAGAGTTGTAAACCAATCCAAACACGAATTGCCTCAATACGCTACAGAATTATCTGCAGGATTAGATTTGAGAGCGAACATTGATTCCCTTATCGAATTAAAGCCTTTAGAAAGAACTTTAGTGCCAACCGGTTTATTTATTGAATTGCATAAAGGTTACGAAGCTCAAATTCGTCCGAGAAGTGGTTTAGCATTTAAAAATGGTATTACCGTTTTAAATTCTCCTGGCACTATTGATGCTGATTATCGTGGAGAAATAAAAGTGCTATTGGTAAATTTATCTAACACACCATTTATGATTAATGATGGTGAGCGCGTTGCCCAAATGGTTATTGCTAAACACGAACAAATCTCATGGGAACAAACTTCGTCGTTAGATGAAACAGAACGAGGCGCTGGTGGTTTTGGGCATACGGGTACTAAATAATTTTTAGTTTTTACGCTTTCAATATTTTCACAAAAAAGCCTTGACTTTTGTGATTTTATGTTTTATCTTGTAGTAACTAAACCACAAGCTCATGACTATAAAATTACAAAAAATTGTTTTCGCGTTTTTTGCCACAACTATTTCACTATGCCTTTCGGCTCAAAATGAATTATGGGTAAAAACATCTCCCGAAAAATACAACAACGATCCCAAGGCTCGCAGAAATGCGATTCCCGACCAAGCAGATTATTATCATTTAGATTTAAATTTACTAAAAGCTAAATTAATTGGCGCTCCAGTAAGAGGGCAGTTTACAGGTCAATCTAATTTAATTATTAGTTTTCCAAATGCTTATGGTGAGTTAGAACAATTCCGTGTGATGGAATCACCTATCATGCATCCAATTTTGGCTGCGAAATACCCTATGATAAAAACGTATGCAGCACAAGGTATCGATGATCCAACAGCGACTATGCGTTTTAGTATCACGCAATTTGGCTTACACACCATGGTTTTATCGGGTTTACATAGCGCTAATTATATTGATCCTTATACAACTACATCAAACGTTTATATGGTGTATGATAAAAAATCCTTAGGTGCTAACACACAAAATTTTTCTTGTTTAACTGATGAAGAGGTGAAGTTACCTTCTCTTACAAATGACGTGGCAAAAGTATTAAACATCGACGATCAAAAATTAAGAACGTATAGATTAGCGCAATCTTGCAACGCTGAGTATGGCAATATTTTTGCAGGCACAGGAACTTTAGCACAACAAAAAGCCAATATCCAAGCACAAATGGTTTTAACGATTAATCGTGTAAATGGTGTTTACGAGAGAGATTTATCCATCACCATGGAGTTTGTACCTAATAACGATTTAATTATTTATTGCGGAAGTACAACTACTGATCCTTGGAGTAACGAATGGAATACAAAAACAGCACAAACGATTGATGCGGCTATTGGCGTAGCAAATTATGATATTGGACATAACTTTAACACAACGGGTGGTGGTAACGCTGGTTGCCTTTCTTGCGTATGTTTAAGCACAAGTCAAACTGCTACACACAAAGGACGTGGTTATACAGGAAGTACAAACCCAACTGGCGACCCATTTGATATTGATTACGTAGCACACGAAATGGGACATCAATATGGTGGTTATCACGTGATGAATACATGTAGTAGAAGTGGAAATGGCTCTACAGAAGTAGAACCAGCGAGTGGAAGTTCAATTATGGGTTATGCTGGTATTTGTGGAACAAACGTTCAAAACCAAAGCCATGATGATTTTAATTATGTAAATATTAGAGACATTAGTACAAATGTAAAAACTGGAAACAGCAGTACATGTGCTCAAATTACAACCTTAACAAATAATCCTCCAACTGCTAGTGCTGGTAACGATTATATAATTCCAAAAAGTACCGCTTATATTTTAGAGGGAACAGGTAATGACCCAGATGGAAATGCGTCATTAACGTATAACTGGAGTCAAAATGACCCAGCTCAATCTCCAGGAAATGCTGCGCCATTATCAACCTATGCGGTAGGACCGTTATATCGTGCTCTTCCTCCATCAGTTTCTCCTAACAGATGGATGCCAGCTATTGCTACTGTATTATCTAATACCTTGGCTTCTACTTGGGAAGTAACACCTTCTGTTGCTCGTACTATGAATTTCTCTTTTATTGTTAGAGATAACGATGTTAATGGCGGACAAACTGCTTCTGATTTAATGTTAGTAACGGTTGATGGTGGGTCAGGCCCATTTGTTGTGACCTCTCAAGGTACAGCTACTACATGGAATTCGGGAGCTAACGAAACTATTACGTGGAATGTAGCTAATACAACAGCAGCGCCAGTTAATGCCGCTAATGTCAATATTTATATGTCTACTGATGGTGGTTACACTTACCCTATCACTTTAGCGACTAACGTTCCTAATAATGGTTCTGCAACGATCACGGTGCCAATTGTTACAACAACACAAGCGCGTGTGATGGTAAGAGGCGCAGGAAATATTTTTTATGATATCAATAATACAAATATTACGATACAAGCATCCGAGTTTGTGATGAATTATAACACACAGTCGACTGGCCTTTGCCCTCCAAATAATGCGGTTTATACATTTACCTATAATACGTTTTTAGGATTTAACGAAACAACAGTTTTCTCAGCAACAGGTTTACCGGTTGGTGCAACAGCAGTATTTAGTCCTTCTTCAACATCATCAAACAATACAGTTGTAACTATGACGGTTAGTGGATTAACGGCTGGCATGGCTGGTTCTTATGCTGTTTCAGCAATTGGAACTGCAAGCACCGTTACAAAAACTAATATATTAACATTAAATGTATTGTCTCCTACACCAAATCAAACGTCTTTATCTTCGCCAGCAGATTTAGCAACAGGTGTAACCACTTCTGCTAATTTAAGTTGGGCAGCAGTTGCAGGACCAGGCATTACCTATCAAATTCAAATTGCTACAGACGCTGGATTTACCAATATTGTAGATAACGTTTCTGGATTAACGACTAATTCTTATTCATCATCTTCATTACTTTCTTCAACAACGTATTATTGGAGAGTAATGTCAATGAATGCTTGTGGTTCATCGGCTTATTCTACTCCATTTTCATTTACGACTAATTCTTGTAATATGTTAACCAGTGTGAATGTGCCAGTTACGATTTCAGCAACAGGTACGCCAACGGTAACTTCGACTTTAACTGTAAGTACAACTGGTACTATTACAGATGTAAATGTAGTTGGTTTAAATGGAACGCATTCTTATATGAGCGACTTAGCATTTACATTAAAGAGCCCTGCAGGGACTAGCGTTGTTTTATTTTCAGGAATTTGTACAAGTCAAAATGATTTTAATTTAAGTTTAGATGATGCAGCAGCCGCTGGCGCAATTCCTTGTCCTCCAACCACTGGAGGCACCTATCAATCTCAAGCAGCATTAAGTGCTTTTAAT
>SYEI01000189.1 GCA_005800865.1 Bacteroidota bacterium
AATAAAAATTTGAAGATTAAATCTTCAAATTTTTATTTTACAATAATTTAGATTTGGTATTTGGTGTAATTTGAAGTTGTAATTAAGTTTAAAATTAATACGTTTGAATTGGGTTTAATTGAATAAATTAGAATTTCTAAAATAGTTGTCTTATATGAAAGTAGCGTATATATGTCGTGGTAAGTGCGTATTAGTTTTTTGTATACTTGTAGTGAGCTATAATTTATATTCGAACTTACATGTTAAATTTAAAGGGATTAATCCTAATGTAAAAGGTAAAAATAGTAGCAATGGAATTAGGCCAAGTAATTCACAACAAAAATTTGTTGGCTCAAACTTTAAATTTCCTGCTTCTAATTCGTCCTTTGATAAAGCAAATGCATTTGATTTTGCTGCTAAGGGCGAAGCTGGGGTAAGTTTTATTCCAAATCTTGGACAAATTGCAAATGAAGATGGAACTAAAAGTAACGATGTTTTGTTTTCTGCTAACAGCAATGGTGTAAATGTTTTTTTGCGCAACACAGGTGTTAGTTATGTATTTAGTAACGAATCTGAAATTACGCACAGAGTGCGTCAAAACCTTAAACAGTTAGAGAAGTCTGGAAAAATTAATTCCATATCCAAACTTAAAAAGGAAGAGGAACTTTTCAATAAAGAAATACTAAAAACACACCGTGTTGATATGGAGATGTTGGGGGCTAACAAATCCCCTGTTACGGTAAATGAAAATGAAACAGAAGGCTATATTAATTTTTATAACCAAAATTGTACTAATGGAATATTAAACGTAAAAGAATATAAGAACATTACTTATAAAGATGTTTATCAAGATATTGATGTTGCTTATTATAGTAATGATAAAAATGGTTTAAAATATGATTTTATTGTTCGACCAAATGCTAATGCAAATCAAATAAAGTTGCATTGGAAATATGCAAATAGTATTAAATTAAACAACAAAGGTTTATTAGAAATTGAAACTGAATTAGGTGTTTTTCATGAGTCTATCCCAAAAGTTTATCAAGAAATAAATGGTAATATTATTGAAGTTGATGCAAAATATAAACTACTACCAGGTGAAAATTTAACATCAAATTCAAAAACGAATAACAATGAAGCGATTGTTGGTTTTCAATTAGGAAATTATAACCATGCTTACCCTTTAATTATTGACCCATGGGCAACTTATTTTGGAGGCGCAGGAGATGACGCCTTTGAAAATTTGGCGACAAATACTAACGGTGATGTTTATTTATGCGGGATTACTACAGCTCTTTCTGTTATCACTACACCAGGTGCGCACCAAACTGTATATGGAGGGGGGCAAGGCGATGCACTTGTAACAAAATTTGATGTAACTGGAGCTAGAATTTGGACTACTTATTATGGTGGATTGAAAAGAGATTATTTGGTAAGTATAGCGGTTGCTCCAACGGGTGATATATATACCTGTGGTAGAACAAATAGTATTAATGGAATTTCCACTGTTGGTAGTCATCAAGCTGCACATAGCGGCGGTAGTTTTGCTAATAGCTACGAGTGAGTTTTATTAAAAATGGATGCCGCTGGAACTCGCATATGGGCAACGTATTATGGTGGCACGGATGGTGCGGAACAGGCAGCTGATGTTGCTGTAGATTTAGCAGGGAATATTTATATGTGTGGGTTAACAGATAGTAATAATGGTATTGCAACATCAGGAAGTGGCGAACATCAATCATCATTTGGAGGAACTTTGGGTATTGATGAAGATGGTTTTTTAGCTAAATTTAATTCTTCAGGAACACGGCTTTGGGCAACCTATTATGGAGGACCTGATCCTGAAAATGCATCCGCAGTTACAACAGATGCTGCAGGAAATGTTTTTTTAGCTGGCATTCAAATGGGTGGAACTAATTCTTTGGTTGTTACTGCTGCTACACATCAGCCAACATATGGGGGAGGTACAGTAGATATTTATCTTGCTAAATTTAATAGTGCAGGCACCAGACAATGGGGAACTTATATCGGTGGTTCTGGGTCTGAAGAGAATTTTGGTGGTATGTCAACTGATTCCAATGGTAATCTTTTTATTGCTGGATATTCAAATAGTACATCTGCCATTTCAACAGCAGGTTCGTTTCAATCTTCTGGTGGTGGAGCCATGTGGGATGCCTTTGTTGCTAAATTTGATTTAACCGGGAATAGACTATGGGGATCTTATATTGGTGGCGCTAGTAATATGGATTATGCGTATTCAGTAGAAGTTGATCAACTTACAAATGAAGTTTTTGTTTCTGGTGATACATATAGTTTAGATTTTCCTGTAACGGCAAATGCTGCACAATCTTCATTAGCTGGAGGAACTGCAGAAGATGGATTTTTAGCTCGTTTTACCTCAACGGGAACAATAATGTCTGCTACTTATGTTGGCGGAACATCTCCAACTGATGATGAAGATTGTAAAGTGGCTTTATCAAATTGCTATATATATATGTCTGGTTATACGGGTGGTACATATCCGGTTACTCCAGGGGCTTACCAAACTAGTTATGGCGGTGGTCTTTATGATGGCTTTTTAATTCAACTTTATAAAAGTTCTTTAGGTGTTAATGCTAGTTTAAATGTTTCAATTAGTAGTAATACGGTTGCCTGCATTGGAAGTTCAATAACTTATACACCAAATAGCTCTCCATTAGATGTGGCGGGAATAAATTATAGTTGGGCTTTTACAGGTGGATCACCGGCCGTTTCTACAGCTACTAATCCTGTTGTAACATATAGTACAGGTGGTGCATTTCCAGTTAAATTAGTGGTAAAAACAGCCTGTTCAAGAGACTCTATAACGATGATGGTTACTGTTGTAAACAATACGCTTACACCTGTTGGAGGTACACTATTTTGTAATCCAAACTCATCTACTTTAAATGTCTCAACAACAGCATCTGGCGTTTCTACTTATACATGGTCTGGCCCTGGAGTACTTAGTGGTGTAAATACACAAACTCCAACGGTTAATTTACCTGGTAATTATACTGTATCTTCTACTGATGGAACTAATGGGTGTGTCAGCGCAACGGTAGTTGCAGTAACAACAAACACCACCTTGCCAATTATAACGTCAGCAACAAGTTCGGGTAGTATAACGTGTTCGGTATTAACATCCACCTTAACAGGAACAAGCGCAGGTAATACCATGTTATGGAACGGTGGCGCATTAGTAAACGCAACCAACCCAGCCACAGTAAATAGAGCGGGAACTTATACTGTAACTGCTACAAATGCAAGAAACGGATGAACAACTACAAC
>SYEI01000190.1 GCA_005800865.1 Bacteroidota bacterium
AAACGATCTTCTATATTTGGAGTTTCACCAACATAAAATTTGTTAGCAGTTTTGCTATATATTATGTAAACGAAATGCATTATAACAAAAAAACCATTCACTAATTAGTGAATGGTTTTTGCTCCCTCTCCTGGGCTCGAACCAGGGACCCCATGATTAACAGTCATGTGCTCTAACCAGCTGAGCTAAGAGGGAATCTATCTCTAATCTATAAATAAATTAGGGAAATTTATCTGGCCAAAAACAGTAATTAATTACTGTTTAAATTTACAATATTTTTAAAGAACTTCCCGATATTTCACTCTAACCTCCCGATAGCTATCGGGAGAGCTAAGAGGGAATCATTATTCTGGTTATATTACTTTAAAGAACAGTTTTTTAATGTTTTCCCTGTAAGGGAGGGCAAATTTAATATCTATTTTGTAAATAAACAATATATTTGTCAAAATTTTTTAATCTTTATTATATGAGTCTTTTAGTTGTAGGTACTGTAGCGTTTGATGCTATTGAAACTCCTTTCGGAAAAACCGATAAAATCGTTGGTGGAGCAGCTAGTTACATAGCTTTAGCTTCTTCTTATTTTACCAAAGAAATTAATTTAGTGTCGGTTGTTGGTGACGATTTCCCTCAAGACTTTATGAATACGCTTAAAGGTCAAGGAGTTAATTTAGATGGTTTGCAAATAAAAAAAGGCGAAAAATCGTTTTTTTGGAGCGGCCGTTACCATAACGACATGAATTCTCGTGATACATTGGATACTCAGCTAAACGTTTTGGCTGATTTTGATCCAATTGTTCCAGAAAGCTATAAAAATTGCGATTTTTTAATGTTAGGCAATCTTATGCCGCAAGTGCAGCAAAAAGTGTTATCGCAATTAACTAAACGCCCAAAATTAATTGTATTAGATACCATGAATTTTTGGATGGATATTGCAATGCCTGAATTGATGGAAACATTAAAAGGAATAGATGTTTTAACTATCAACGATTCTGAAGCACGTCAATTATCTGGAGAATACTCTTTAGTTAAAGCAGCTCAAAAAATCTTAGCAATGGGACCAAAAGTATTGGTTATCAAAAAAGGCGAGCACGGCGCTTTATTATTTAATAAAGAAGAAGTGTTTTTTGCTCCGGCTTTACCATTAGAAGACGTTTTTGATCCAACAGGAGCTGGCGACAGTTTTGCTGGTGGTTTTATTGGTTATTTAGCTAAAACAAAAGATATTAGTTTCGAAAACATGAAACGCGCTATCATTTTTGGTTCGGCAATGGCTAGTTTTACGGTAGAGAAATTTGGAACTGAACGTTTAATTGGTTTATCTCAAGAAGATGTATCTAACAGAGTTCAAGAATTTGTTGACTTAGTTCAATTTGATATTTCTTTAGTATAATTTTATAGTAATTCTGAAGCCTTCTGTTGAAAAACAGGAGGCTTTTTTATTTTTAGATAAATCACAATTTATAAATTATCTTAGCGTTAAATAAATTACCTTGAGATTTCTCATTATCATAGCTATTTGTGTTGTATTAGGTTGCTCTTTTGTGTTTCAAACATCTGAGCCCGAAATTCACATTAAATTTCCTGAACAAAAAACGCACATAGAAATCGACGGCTTTGGAAACATTTATATTATTACTGATAATGAAATTGTAAAGTATAATGCCAATGGGGTTTTACAAAAAAAATATAGTACTAAACGCTACGGTAAAATAGAATTTGTAGATGCTATGAATCCATTAAAGGTTTTGGTGTATTATAGAGATTTTCAACAGCTTATTTTTTTAGATAACCAGATGACGGAAGCTAGTAATATGATTTCCATTGAAAAACTTGGCTATGAGCAAACTGGTTTGGTTTGTTCTTCGTCAAATAATAGTTTTTGGTTGTATGATAAACAAAATAATGAGTTGTCTCGATTTGATTCTGAATTAAAATCTTTAGTAAAAACAGGAAATTTAAAACGCATTTTGGATATTGATATTAAACCCAATTTTTTGCAAGAAAACAACAATTTTATTTATTTGAATTGTCCCAATGAAGGGATTTTAGTATTTGATATTTACGGCACTTTTTATAAAACTATTCCTTTAAAAAAATTAAAAGAATTTAATGTAATTAATGGTGATGTATTTTATTTTGAAAATCACACATTAAAACAATATCAAGCCCAAACCTTTAATACCATCGAAAAACAGTTTACCGACACGTTAATTAAAACGATGTATTGGCAAAACGACCGTTTTTACAAGGTTTATCAAGATTCTTTAGTAGTTGAGTAAAAACATGATTATTTTCTAAAAATTAGTATTTTTAAAAGATGATTAGACTTATATTATTCTTTAGTGTTCTATTTATTTTTTTTAGCAATTCGGTTGCACAAACATTATATACGCAAACTGTAAGAGGTCAAGTAACGGATAAAGTATCTTCTTCGGCTCTACCAGGTGTAATTATTCGTTTAAAAAATGACAGCACCAAAAAAATGGTTGCTACGACTGATGCCAATGGAAATTTTAAGTTAGAAGGAATTCCTGTAGGTCGTCGGTCCTTTATTGTTAGTTTTTTTGGATATAATACGTTGCCTTTAACGGATATTATTGTGTCGTCTGGTAAAGAAACATTTTTAAATATTGAGCTGGAAGAATCTCTCGTGCAAATGGACGAAGTAGTTGTTAATGCCGATGAGAATAAAGATGTGGTAACTGATATGCAAGCCGTGAATGTAAAAACATTTAGCATCGAAGAAACAGAACGGTATCCAGGTTCTCGTCAAGATCCTGCTCGTATGGCTTCTAACTTTGCGGGCGTTCAAGGAACAAATGATAGCCGTAATGACATTGTCGTGCGAGGAAATTCACCGTCAGGTTTATTATGGCGTTTAGAAGAAATTGATATCCCTAATCCTAATCACTTTGCGGTGGCTGGCTCTGCTGGAGGACCAACAGCCATCATCAACAATAAATATCTAGCTAATTCCGAATTTTTTACTGGAGCTTTTCCTGCAAATTATGGTAATGCTTTAGGCGGTGTGTTTGATTTAAAAATGCGTAACGGTAATAATCAAAAACATGAACGTACGTTTCAGTTTGGATTATTAGGAACAGAGCTTTCATTAGAAGGGCCAATTAGTAAAGAAAAAGGAAGTAGTTATTTTATTAATTACAGATACTCAACACTTAAATTATTATCGGGCTTAAATATTAAACTAGGAACAAGCGCTGTGCCTCAATATCAAGATGGTGCTTTTCGTTTTAATTTTCCTACTAAAAAAGCGGGAATATTTTCTTTAAGTGGCATTGGTGGATTGAGCACTATTAAAATTATTTTGAGCACTCAAACCGAGCGACCAAAAGAATTATATGGAGATTTAAATCGTGATCAATATTTTGCATCGAGCATGGGTGTGGCTATTTTAAATCATGCCTATTCGTTTAATAGCAGAACCTTAATGAAAACATCGTTAGCCTATAGCGGGCAAGGATTAAACGTGCAGCATTATTTAGTATTAAGAGATAAAAACTTTATGCCAAATGATACTTTGCCAAAAATATTAGGCTATAATTTTTTAGAAACCAAATCAACTTTATCGTGGTACATCAAGCATAAAGTAAATCCTAAAAATAGTTTTAAAACAGGATTCTTTGTAAATGCTTTTCATGTTGATTTTTATGATGAGGCAAAAATTAATTCTCGTTTTGATACGATTGCTCAAGGTATTGAGAATAAAAATTTTAAAACACGAATTAACGCCAAAGCAGATTTTTACTTAATACAACCCTATTTGACTTTTGTACATAAATTCAACGAAAAATGGAGTACCAACTTAGGAGTATTTGCACAATACTTAACGTTGAGTAATAGTTGGGTTGTTGAGCCACGAGCAAGTTTGCGTTTTCAATTTAAACCAAATCAGTCGTTGAGTTTAGCGTATGGTATGCATAGCCAAATGCAACCAACGTATTTATATTTTGCGGCGCCAGATAGTTTGGTAAGAGAAGGGAAAACGTATTTTAATGCCACTAAACAATTAGATAATAAAAATTTAGGATTCAGCAAAAGTCAGCATGCCGTTTTAGGTTACGATTTGCAAATCTCAAAATTCTTTAGAACTAAAGTAGAGGCTTATTATCAATACTTGTGGGATGTGCCGGTTTACGCAGTTCCATCAAGTGTTTCGTTGTTAAATCGTGGAGCAAGTTTCAATCGTTTCTTTCCAATTTATACGATGGAAAATAAAGGAACAGGCTATAACTATGGTTTGGAGTTAACTTTAGAAAAAACATTTCATAAACATTATTTCTTTTTATACTCAGCTAGTTTGTTTGATAGTAAATACACGGGCAGTAATGGAAAAACCTTTGATACTGATTTTAATGGGCAGTACATGATGAATGTATTAGCAGGATTAGAATATGAAATTGGGAAGTCTAAGAAAAACTCGATTAATGTATCTTCTAAATTTACTTATGGCGGCGGCAAGCGTTATTCGCCAGTAGATGTAGCTGCAAGTAATGCTATCATGGATGTAGTAGCAGATAACGATAAAGTAAATACCTTGCAATTTAATCCTTACAATCGTTTAGATTTAAGAATTGCTTATAAGATTAATGGAAAAAAAGCAGCTTATGAAATTGCATTGGATTTGGTTAATTTAATGAATACAAAAAATGTATTGGCTTTGAGTTATGCCCCTGATCCTGCTAATGTTAATGCTGACCCTTTAATTAAAAATTACCAGTTAGGCTTTTTGCCATTATTTTATGTTAAGGTTGATTTTTAAAAATTTAGCTGCACTTATTTTATTAATTAGTATTCCTGCAAAGGCACAGGTAATTAATATTGAAGGAAAGCGTTTTATGAATGATACCAATGGTTGGGTTGGTAATGCTGATTTTAATTTCAATGTGTTTAATAATACACAACAAGTATTGCAGTTTTCAAATACCTTAAGAGTGCAGTATCAAAAAAATAGAAGTCGTTTTATTTTATTGAATGATTTGAATTTTATTAAAGCAGGAAATACAGATTTCGCTAATGCAGGCTACCAGCATTTTAGATACAATTATAAAGTGAGTAAATGGATTACCATGGAAGCCTTTACGCAAACTCAATATAATCCGATTTTAAAATTAGATTTTAGATATTTGATAGGTGCGGGTCCAAGGTTAAAGTTGCTTAAAAAAGAACATGCTAAAATTTATGTGGCTGCTTTGTATATGTATGAATACGATGATATAGTAGCTGATCCCATTAATATATATGAGCATCGCATGAGTTCTTATTTAACGTGTACCTTTTCTATTTTAAAAAATGTAGAATTTACGAGCACTACGTTTTATCAACCTAATATTGAAAACACATCCGACTATCGAATAGCAAACGATAGTGGTTTAGAAATTCATATCAACAAACATTTAAACTTTAAATCGTCGTTTAATATGTTGTATGATAAGTATCAACCAATAGGAATACCAGATTTGGTATATTCCTTTAGAAATGGTTTGTCAGTAAAGTTTTAGAGAAATTATTTTTTGGTTGTATCAGCTAAAGCGCCTTCTTTTGGTTGAATAGCTACTTCTGCCATAGCATCATCAATTGTTTTGCCGATAGAATCAGATATACGCTTTGCGTTTTCATGCATTTTAACTCTGTCCTCAGCAGCAGGTTTACATTTAACAAATAATAAAGTTAAAATTGTAGCGGATAAAATGATGTGTATTTTTTTCATAAACGATGATTTCTGATTGGTAACCCGAATGTAAAGATAATTTTTGTCTGAATAAAGAAATTAGGATTATTTATAAAATTAATTGCTAATGTGTATTGAACGCAAATACCTCATATAAATTCTAAGATCAAGGCTCGCCAAAAAATCATCGATGAGTTAACTAGTGTTAATGAAGAAGATGATTTTTTGGTATAACGCTGAGATTAGGATTTATATGAGGTATTTATAAATAAAAAGCCCACGTGTCATAGACACGTGGACCTTTCCTAACTAAACACAAATTCTTAGTGACCTGCGTGAGCGTCAGCAGCTGGAGCAGCTGTTTCAGTAGTTGCAGCAGCAGAATCAACTGGAGCAGTAGCCTCAGTCATAGCGCTTTCTAAAGAAGTAGATAAAGCAGCAGCGATAGAATCAGCAGTTAATTTTGCTTGCTCTTCCATTTTAGCTTTTTCTTCAGCAGAAGGACCACAAGATACAACAGTTGTAGCGATGATAGCTACTGCGATAATTGAAAATAATTTTGTCATTTTTTTTAGTTTTAAAATTGTTTTGTTTGAGTTATTTGAACATTTATACCGAAACTTTAAAATGGTAACCCGAAAATAATTGAAAATTTGCAATAAAAACGTAACTCATTGAATATCAATAACTAAAATTTAAAATTAAGAAAGGTTACCTAATATTTAGCGACTTTTTCAATACGCTTAGACTAGTAATAAAGTTGATTTTGAGTTTATTTAGCGATGAATTCGCTTATTAATTTTTCGGCTTTGATAAATGCTTCTTCTAAAACTTCATTTAGGATAAAAACATCAAACAAATCGGCTGTTTTAAGTTCTTTTTCAGCTTTTTCAACTCTTCGGGCAATGCTTTCTGGACTATCTGTACTTCTCGAATTTAAACGTTCTTCTAATATTTTTATGCTTGGCGGCATTACAAATACGGCTAAAGCCTGTTCACCAAATTGTTTTTTAAGGTTTAAACCACCTTCTACATCAATATCAAAAATAACATGCTTGCCTTTAGCCCAAATACGTTCAACTTCACTTCTTAAAGTTCCGTAATGCGTTCCAGCATACACTTCTTCCCATTCTAAAAACTCTTTATTATCTATTTTTTGTTTGAATTCTTCAACGGTTAAGTAATAATAATCTTTCCCATTCTCTTCTAAACCACGTTTTGGGCGGCTGGTTGCAGAAATGGAAAACTCTAGTTTATCAGGAAATGTTTTTAGTAAATGTCTTACGATGGTAGTTTTACCAGAGCCAGATGGCGCAGAAAATATAATAAGTTTGCCGTTTTCCATGGACAAAGATAATAGTTTTTTTTAATTTGGACGTGACGGTGCACATGCACTTTGGCTTCGAATTAGAATTTACTGTCGCCGTCGGGCTGTCGCTACAATCTTTTGCAAGAGGCAGGCAAAAGGATTTTCGCTTGCATCCCTCACGCAATTATTCTACTTGCTGCTTAAAGAATTCATACACTAAATTAGCTTTAGAATTACCAATAATAGCAGCTAATTCAGCTAAAGTAGCTTCTTTTATTCCTTTCACAGATTTTAATTCGGTTAATAATTTTTGAGCAGTTTTATCGCTGATACCTTTAATTTCGGAAAGCTCCGTTTTAAATGTTTCTCTACTTCGTTTGTTGCGGTGATGTGTAATGCCAAAACGGTGAGCCTCATCACGTATTTGCTGAATAATCTTTAAAGTCTCGGATCGTTTGTCTAAATATAAAGGGACTGAATCGCCTGGAAAATAAATTTCTTCTAAACGTTTGGCAATTCCAATAACCGTTACTTTTCCCATTAAATCCAATTTTCTTAAACTAATAATGGCAGCGCCTAATTGACCTTTACCACCATCAATGACTATGAGTTGCGGCATAGGTAAACCTTCCTCAATAACTCTTGAATAACGACGATAAATAACTTCCTCCATTGTGGCAAAATCATCAGGACCAACAACAGTTTTCACGTTATAATGACGGTACTCTTTTTTCGCTGGTTTGCCATCAATAAAAACTGGCATGGCACTTACAGCATAATCACCTTGAATATTAGAGTTATCAAATCCTTCTATGCGACGAGGTTCTTCTTTCATGCGTAAATCTTTCATCATTTGTTGCATGATTCTATCAGTATGCCTTTCAGGATCTATGATGGCTAATTGTTTTTCTCGCTCACGTTTATAGGATTCTGCATTTTTAAAACACAAATCCATTAAATGTTTTTTGTCCCCAATTTTAGGAACCACATATTTTGCATCTGTAAAAATAAACTCAGGTTCAAATGGAACAAAAATTTCTTTACTCGAAGAATTATATCTGATTCTGATTTCATTAATCGCAAACACCAACATTTCTTCATCGGTTTCATCCAACTTCTTTTTCAATTCTAAAGTTTGTGCCTGAATAATAGTTCCATTCATTATTTTAAAGTAATTCACGTAAGCTACTTTCTCGTCACTCAATATAGCAAACACATCTGTATCCGTAATAGAAGGATGAACAATGGTAGATTTACTTTGGTATTTTTCGAGTAATTCTATTTTCTTTTTGGTGCTGGCCGCTTGCTCAAATTCTAGTTTTTCGGCATGCTCCAACATGATTTTTTTTAAATCTCTAATCGCAAAATTGATATCCCCCTTAATAATTTCTCTAATGTGATTAATGCCTCTGTTATAATTTTCTTCATTCTGCTTCCTAACACAAGGCGCTTTGCATTTGCCAATTTGAAATTCGAGACAAGCAGTATATTTTTTCTTATCAATATTTTCCTGACTTAAATCTAAGTTGCAAGTTCGTAATGGATATAACTGTTTAATTAAATCCAGTAAAATATACATAGTTGTAACAGAAGGGTATGGGCCGTAATATTCGCTACCATCTTTTTTTAATTGGCGAGTTTGAAATACTCTTGGAAAACGTTCGTTTTTAATAACAATCCAAGGGTAGGTTTTGTCGTCACGCAACATAATGTTGTACTTGGGCGTGAGACTTTTAATCAAATTGTTTTCTAAAATCAAAGCGTCCATTTCGGTATCTACCTTAATGGTTTTGATATCTACTATTTTTTTAACCATGATACGCAAACGATACGTATCATGTTCTTTGGTAAAATAGGAGGTCACACGTTTTTTTAGATTCTTGGCTTTTCCAACATATAACAAATTGTTATCCAAGTCGTAATAACGATACACACCAGGTGTTTCGGGCAACGTTTTTAGGATACTTTGTATATGTTCTGAAAAGTCGTTTGACACTTTGTAAAGTTAATTTTTTTAGTTAATTTGTAGCATCTTAAAAAACAAAACCATATTTATTTCTGCACTCGATTGGGGACTTGGCCATGCTACACGCTGCGTGCCATTAATTAAACAATTAATGCAAGATAATGTTGTGATTTTAGGTGTAACGCCAATTACTGCATTAATTTTTAATGAGGAATTTCCTAGCCTTAAAAAAGTAAATGTTGAACCCTACAATATTCGTTATTCGCATACAACGCCATTATCTGTTAAGCTATTATTGGATGCTTCAAGAATTTTCAGGGTTGTAAAAAAAGAAAGATTTCAATTACAAAAAATTATAAAAGAGCATCAAATTGATGTGGTGATTAGTGATAATCGATTTGGAATGTATGAGAAAAGTGTGCATTGTATTTATATCACCCATCAGCTTAACATACAAGCTGGGTTATTCTCAGAAATTGCCAATAAGGTTCATCATCATTTCATTAAACAATTTAATGAGATTTGGATTCCCGATTTTGAAGAAGATAGCAAGAGCTTGGCAGGGAAATTATCCAGAAATATCATTCATCAAAATGTAAAATATATTGGATCTTTGAGTCGTTTATCTATGATAGATAAATCAGAAAATCAATACGATTATTTATGTCTACTATCTGGTCCGGAACCATTGCGAAACGACTTAGAAAAAGCATTGATTAAAAAGGCGAATCAATCTGATAAACGTATTTGTTTTGTGAGAGGAACAACCAAGGAATTAAAAAGCTTTATTAATAAAAATGTGACTGTATTGGACATGCCACCTGCAAAAGAACTAAGTCAGTTAATACTCAATTCAGCGACCATTGTTTGCCGCAGCGGATACAGTACCTTAATGGATTTACAGCATTTACAAAAGAAAAACTACATTTTTGTTCCAACTCCAGGGCAAGATGAACAAGAGTATTTGGCTAAGTATTGGAATGAGAAATTTGAGGCGAAGGTCGTTCAGCAAAAAGATTTAAACGCTTTTTCTTTCACCTAACCAATTCACAATTACGGTTTCATAACTCTGATTTTAATTATTATTTCCACCTCCAAATTCTGCTACATTAGATGTGGTGTTTTTAGTAAAGAAAATAGGCTTTTATCTCTTCATTGTTGCCTCGGTAGCTGTTGCTATTTGGGGTTATTTGCGTTTAAAAGAAAGTAAAGCGCCAGATACCTCTGTTTTAGAACATATTCCAGCAAACGTTGCTTGTGTGATTGAAACAAAAAAATGCAGTGAATTAGTTTCTCAATTAACCCGTCAAAATTTAATTTGGAATTCTTTATTGAGCAATACATCCATGCAAGTAGCTCAAAACGGTATCCGATTTTTAGATTCATTGGTAAATTCTTCTCCCGAAATTTCGGATGTGCTTTCAGATAATTCAGTGTATTGGGCCTTTATTAAAAAAGAAAAAATAACAGAGCATGTTATTTTATTCAAAGTCAAGGAAAAAAACAACGAAGAATTATTTACAGATTTCTTCTCTAAAGTTTTTTCTAAAGAAACTTCCGTGGCATCCTTCGACGCTTTTTATTTTACTAATAATAAGCAAAAATGGTTAGTGAGTTACAAAAATGGTATTGTGTATGTGAGTTCAGACGTTGGTACTTTGCAAAATTTTATGGAGTTAAATGCTTCGGAATCTTTAGCAAAACATAAAGCATATACTGATTTAGTAAAGGAAAATGGAGAGCAAAGTACACAAGTCTATTTTAATCACACGTCTATTAATTTATTTCCAAGAACTATTTTTTCGCAACAGTCGATATTTAGTCTGGACGTGAAATTAAACGAAATAACATTTACAGGTTATTCTAATGCAGATAGTTTATCTTTATTTAATTCCGTAAAAAATCAAGAGGCAGAAAGTATTCAAAGCTTTGCATCATTACCAAATAATCCTGACATTATTGAAGCAGTAACTTTGAGTGATGTGAATTTATTTTATAAAACAGTTGAAAAACAACAGTCTGATAAAACGATTGAGCTAAATACCAATGCGTGGCAATTATTGAATGATAGCTCTTTATATAATATTAAAGCCGAAAGTTTTGAAAATATAGACAAGGAAATTGTATCTGCAACCTATGTATTAAATAATGTGACATCTCATATTTTAAGTATCAGAATAAAAGATGCAGGAAAAAGTGAAGTGCTTTTAAAATTAATTAGCGATAGTATTTTGGGAAATTTAGATTTAAAAACTTATAAATTAAATAAATCCTTTGAAAAACTATTTTCTTTTACAGCATCTGATTTCAAAAACGAATATGCTTGTGTGACAGAAAATCAATTATTGTTTTTTTCAAATAAAACGGTTTTAGATTATTATCAGCAATCGTCAGCAGGCAGCCAATTACTTGGGAAGAATAGCTCTTTTATGGATTATGCGAACGATAATTTATCCTTAGAGTGTAATTATTTGTACTACGAAAATGCTGAATTAATGAAGGCGCATAATCTCATTTCCATTATTAATTCAGAGGAGTTATGGATGTCGGAACATGCATTATCCCAATTATCATTAACGGCTAAAAATTACAAAAACAATTTGCAGGTACGGATCAATGCTAATCATGCGCAGCCAAAGTCAGATGTTAGCAATAGCTCTTCTGCCTTATGGGCTTTTAAAGCCGATTCGGCTATTACAACCAGTGCGCATGTTTTTGTTAATCATTTGACTCAAGAAAATGAATTGTGTTTTCAAGATGAATTGAATCAGGTTTATTTAATTAATTCGACAGGGAATTTAATTTGGAAAAAGAAAATTACTGAATCTATTGAGTCTAATATATACACCGTGGATATTTTTAAAAACGGGAAATTTCAAATGCTCTTTAATACTGATAACTACTTGCATTTAATTGATAGAAATGGAAATTATGTACAAGGCTTTCCTGTTAAGTTACCAGCAAAAGTTACATCAAATATTAGCTTGTTAGATTACGAAGGAAATAAAGATTACCGGATATTTTTAGCTTGTGCTGATAAACGAATTTATAATTTTAATTTATATGGTGTTAAAACAGAAGGCTTTGTGCCTGTTAAAACAGATGCTATTGTTAATTTGCCAATTAACTTTGCGCATGTTGGCGCTAGCGATTATTTAATTACAGCAGATGTGGCTGGTAATTTATATGGCTTTAGCAGAAAGGGCGAAGGACGAATTGATTTTAAAAATAAAGTCATTGAAAATTTAGAGCATTTGTATGTATCAGCTGGAAATAATTTAGATAATACCAAATTGATTTATGTAGATGATAAAAACAACCTATTAAATAAAATTTCTTTAGCTGATAAAAAAGAAGCTTTAAAAATTGGAGATGAATTGAATGGATTTAAAACTTCTTTTGCCTTGGTTAATGATGATTCCCAATCAGACATATTAGTATACGGAAATGGCGCTTTGTATGCTTATGATTTATTTACTAGTAAATTAGTAGAATATTTTAATGAATTAGCGGTATACGATGACGCACAAATGGTGCAAACAAGTGATAATACTTGGTTTTTAGGATTTGATAAAACAGGTCAAAAAATTGATGTGATTAATACTTCAGGAAAGCTAGCGACATCCTTACCAAACAGCAATCAAAAACCATTAATCAATAATTTATATAAAAATGGTAAAACCTATGTTTTATTAATTGGTGACAATAAAATTACTTGTCAGGAATTAAATTAGTTTTTGTTCCCTGAGCGTAGTCGAAGGGCAAAAACTAATACTCAAACTTTCCGAACTCAGATTCAATGGTTACTTTTTTACCGTCGAACTTTTCAACTCGCCCAATAATTTGAGCATCTACATTAAATGATTTCGAAATATCAATTACCTGTTGCGCTAATTCTTGCGGTAAATAAACTTCTAAACGATGTCCCATATTAAACACCTTATACATTTCTTTGTAATCGGTTTTACTTTGCTCGTGAATTAATTTAAATAATGGAGGTAGAGGGAATAAATTATTTTTGATGATATGAACGCCTTCTACAAAATGTAATACTTTGGTTTGTGCACCACCGCTGCAATGTACAATGCCGTTAATTTTTGTTCCTAGTGTCGATAATAATTTTTTTACGATTGGCGCATACGTTCTAGTTGGTGATAACACTAATTTACCAGCCGTGATTTGTTCTTTTATTTCTTTACTGTTGGCGTCAGTGTAGCTCACATCCACTTTATCGGTTAAGTTCATTTGACCACAATAGGTTACTTCTTTTGGTAATGAATTATCATAAGACTCTGGATATTTTTCAGCTACTGCTTTACTAAATACATCATGGCGAGCGCTAGTTAAGCCATTGCTTCCCATACCACCATTGTACTCAGTTTCATAAGTAGCTTTGCCAGAAGACGATAATCCAACAATCACATCGCCCGCTTTAATTTGATGGTTAGAAATGACATCGTCTTTTTTCATGCGACAAACAACGGTACTATCCACAATTAATGTGCGCACTAAATCGCCTACATCAGCTGTTTCGCCGCCAGTTGAGCGAATATCGATGCCATTTTCTCTTAAATTTTCTAAAACTTCTTCGGTTCCGTTAATGATAGCCGAAATGACTTCACCCGGAATTAAACCTTTATTACGACCAATGGTTGAAGACAATAAAATATTGTTAGTAGCACCAACGCAAATTAAATCATCAATATTCATAATCACAGCATCTTGTGCAATACCTTTCCAAACGCTTAAATCACCCGTTTCTTTCCAGTAAACATAAGCTAACGATGATTTTGTTCCAGCTCCATCAGCATGCATAATAATGCAGTGATCATTGCTACCTGTTAAATAATCAGGAACAATTTTACAAAATGCTTGAGGAAATAATCCTTTATCTATATTGGAAATAGCATTATGAACATCTTCTTTAGATGCCGAAACACCACGTAAATTATATTTTAAGTCTGACATGATTTTGAGCTAATAAAGCCCAAAGATAGAAGAAAATGCCTAAAAATGTGATTGACTTTTTAACGTGATAGTAACAGAAGTGATAATAACCAAAAGACACACATTCCCATACTGAATAACTAAACAAATTCAATATGTTCCTGTGTGTCTTTTTCTCTAACTCACACTATTTTACAATTACCAATTTTTTATTTGAAACCGAGTCATTGCCTTTAATGCTAATGTTATAAATACCTGCCGCTAAATAGTTAGCATCAATTGTTGCTTTTCCATTTTCAATTGTTTGAGATAGTACAACATTGCCAGACATGTCAAATAATTGCAGGTTTTGTTTTTCTTTTGTGCTTAATTCAATAGTGAATAAGCCATTGCTTGGGTTTGGATAAACAGAAGCGATACTTTCTTTTTGCTCTGCTACCCCTGTTGAGATATCTAATATCGAATTATACGTTGTATTAGTTACAATTGGTGAGTTAAAGTCGAAATAGATATAAGCAGTGTTTTTTATTTTATACGGTCTTGCCCAAGTTGATTTTGGTTTTAAACGGTACTGAATAAATCCGATAGAGCCTTCAGGATCGCTTGAACTATCCGGTAATTGAATGTTTGAAAAATTAACAGTCATTATACGTCCATTTAATGTGGTATTGTTTGCATGGCTATAATCAATTACTTGAAAGGTATTTAAGTCTAATTCAGTATCTAAAGTGTCGGTAAGTTTAATATTAAAGGCAGGGGCGTTACCTGTATTTTGAAAGTGAATGGTATAGGTTAACCAATCGTTATAGAAGGGTGCAACGTCAATAGGATACACTTCTTTGATATTTGGATCGTAAGAGTTTACAATATTGTAACAAGCTACATAATTATTATTATTTGGATAGTTATCACCACCTATCGGTGTTACTTTTGCTGTTACACATATCACATCACCTGCCTGAGCTGTTGTAAACGGTTGTAATAATATTCTAAAATCAGTTTGGTTATTAATCGTTGCAAAATCAGCGATTACATAAGTAAACGTATTTCCTACAACGCTAGGCACTAAAGCTCCTGAGGCTGGTCCCATATAATTTACTGGTCCTGAAACTACAAAACTTAAAGTGCCACCAATGCCTGCGGCACAGTTTAGATTATACCAATGTGATAAGTCGCCACCATTAACACGTAAGATATGTGTTTGACCTGGAAAAACAATACCACAAGTAGCAATCGATTGTATGCCAATATCAAAACCTGCTTTACAGTTTAAAGCAAAATTAACGTTGGTATCTAATACAGCAACTGTAACAGTGCTATCTAAACCAGGATAAATACATGTTGTTTTAAATGGCATACCAGTTGTATCAACTATGATGTTGTAAGTATTTGCAGAATCCAGAAAGTGATATACACCATTTGATGCTGTATAAGTAGAACCTAATAATGTAGAAGATGAGTTGTAAATTTTCATTGGAACGTTTTTTATTCCAACATCTCCGCTATCTTTTATACAGTTATTACTATTGTCTTTATACGTAAAACCAACAATGCCATATGCTGTAGGGCAATTAAAAGGGTTGCCAGCCATACATAAAGGATATCTTAATGTAATTGAATCCATACTTGGGATATAATTTGGAAGGCAAGTAAATGGATTATTACTGATATTTAAATATACGGGTATATTGTTGAAAGGCTCGAAACAATGGATGCTATTTGAACTGCAATCAAGTAAACCTAAAGAGCTTGGTAATATTGGTAAATTAATTAGTTGATTGTTACTGCATATTAAGTTTCCTAAAGAGCTTGGTAACGATGGCAAACTTGCAATGGCATTAGAGCTACAATTTAGAAAATATAAATTATTAGGTAAAGTTGGTAAAAAACTTAATTGATTTAAAGAGCAATCTAATGCACCTAAAGAGTTAGGTAAAGTTGGTAAGGTAGGCAACTGGTCGCTATGGCAATCTAAAATAGCTAATGCTCCTGGCAATGTTGGAAGTGTACCAATTGGATTTGAACTACAATTTAATTCTACTAATGAATTTGGTAAAGTTGGTAATGCTTGTAATCCATCGCTATCACAATATAAAATAGCTAAAGAATTTGGAAGTGCTGGTAAAGTTCCTAAGCCTGTATTATTACTGCAAATTAATTTGTACAATGAATTTGGTAATGTAGGAAGAGTAGTAATGTTGTTTGACGCACAATTA
>SYEI01000191.1 GCA_005800865.1 Bacteroidota bacterium
TGCGATGTTATTTGGGCAAATATTACGAAACAAAAATTATCATATTACTCTCTGGTTAAAAAGTGCCAGTATTCAATTTTTAAAACCTGCTCGCACGGACTTGTTTTATAAAATTCACATTACAGAAGAAATGATCAAAGAAGCAGAAACAGAACTTAACAATAAAGGTGTTTTTGTGAAGACCTATGCGATTGAGGTCTATTCTAAAAATAAAGAATTAACTGCAATTGCCAGAAATGAGATATATATCAGGAAAAAATAATCTCGATATCTAAAATAAACTAATACTTTTATCCATTCAAAAATTTATAGCCTTTTAAACCAACCTTATGTCAATCAACAAAAAATTGCAAGAACGCAACGGAGAATTATGTGAATTATGTAATAGCGAAACAGCCATGCATGAATACACGGTTAGCCCAAAAAATGATGAATCCATTGAAAACCAAGTGGCTTTATGCAATACCTGTTTAGAAGCAGTTGATAGTAAAGATGCTAGTTTTCATTGGCGCTGTGTTGAAGGCAGTATATGGAGCGTAGAGCCAAGTGTGCAAGCTTTAAGTTATAGAATATTACAAAACTATAAAGAAGAAGATTGGGCAAATAATTTAATTAGTTCTGTTGATTTAGATGAAAATGTAATTCAATGGGCATTAAGTGCATTTGAAGTAGCTGATGTGCACAAAGATGCATTTGGTAATACTTTAGAAAACGGAGATACCATTGTTTTAACACAAGCTCTTAATGTGAAAGGAACGAACTTTACTGCCTCTAAAGGAACAGTAGTTAAGAAAATAAAATTAGTTCATGATAATGTTGAACAAGTCGAAGGCAAAATTAACGATCAAACAATTGTGATACTTTGCAAATACACTAAGAAAAACTAATAAAAAAAGCCTCTCAATATTGAGAGGCTTTTTTGTACGCACGAAGGGACTCGAACCCCCACCCTCACGGACCAGATCCTAAGTCTGGCGCGGCTACCAATTACGCCACGTGCGCGTTTAGGAGGTCAAATATACGAAATTTTACAATTTATCGAATATTTAAGGTCAAAAAATCTATAAAATCAGTGAATATTCTTTAATTTGTATCTCAAAAATTAGCATTATGTACGGAAAATTTCAAGAGCACTTACAAAGTCAATTAAACGAAATAGAACAAAATGGTTTGTTCAAAAAAGAACGTGTCATTATTACTCCTCAAGGCGCTAGCGTAAAAGTAAGTGATGGAAAGGAAGTAATTATTTTTTGTGCCAATAATTATTTAGGCTTATCATCTCATCCTAAAGTAATTGAAGGTGCTAAAAAAGCTTTAGACACTCATGGTTACGGTATGTCATCTGTTCGCTTTATTTGTGGTACGCAAGACATTCATAAAACTTTAGAAAAAAAGATTGCCACATTTTTAGGGCAAGAAGACACTATTTTATATGCAGCAGCTTTTGATGCAAACGGTGGTGTGTTTGAACCTTTGTTTGGAGAAGAAGATGCCATTATTTCTGATGAATTAAATCACGCATCAATTATTGATGGGGTGCGTTTATGCAAAGCTCAACGCTATCGTTACAAAAACTGCGATATGGCAGATTTAGAAGAACAATTAATTAAAGCTCAAGCGCAGCGTTACCGCATCATTGTTACAGATGGTGTTTTTAGTATGGATGGTTTTGTAGCGCCTTTAGATAAAATTTGTGACTTAGCAGATAAATATAATGCCATGGTAATGGTAGATGAAAGTCACGCTTCTGGATTTATTGGTAAAACTGGTCGTGGAACCGTAGAACTGAAAAACGTAATGAACCGTGTGGATATTATCACCGGTACTTTAGGTAAAGCTTTAGGTGGTGCAATGGGTGGTTTTACAACTGGTAAAAAAGAAATCATTGAAATTTTAAGACAGCGTTCTCGTCCTTATTTATTTTCAAACTCTTTAGCACCAAGTATTGTAGGCGCAAGTATTGCGGTATTTGATATGTTAAGCGAAACAACCGAACTAAGAGATACTTTAGAAAGCAACATCGCTTATTTTAAAACAGGCTTACGTAAAATTGGTTTAGAATTTAAAGAAGGTGATTCTGCTATTGTACCCTTGATGTTATACGATGCAAAATTATCTCAGGTATTTGCAGATAAATTATTATTAGAAGGCATTTATGTGATTGGATTCTTTTTCCCTGTTGTTGCAAAAGGACAAGCTCGTATTCGTGTTCAGTTATCAGCAGCACATACCAAAGCCCATTTAGATAAAGCATTAGCGGCTTTTGAAAAAGTAGGAAAAGAGTTAGGAGTGATTAAATAAGAAACATATTTCTATTTATTAAAAAAGCCTTGTAAAATTTACAAGGCTTTTTGTTTTAATATATTCTTACTTCAGTAGCTCCGTAACCATAATCTTTATAAGAAGCATCATAATAATCAATATCATCTATCGTTTTTAAAATAGAGCTGATTTCTTGTTTTAGTTTGCCGTTTCCAACACCATGTATTACAATCAGTTTTTTGATACCGTTACTTACGCAATATTGTAATTCCTTCTCAAAACGTTCGAGCTGAATCGACATAATTTCATAATTGGTTAAGTTTTTATAAGAGTCAACTAACTCTTCAATATGCAAATCTATTTCGCGAGTAAGGTCTTTTATTTTTTGCTTAGCAACAGATGTTTTTTGTGGTTGTTTAAATTCCTTAATGGCTTTTAATCGAGTCATGTCTTCCATCGTAATCGATTTCTCAACAATTTCTTTATCTAAGAAGTTCTCTTTTAAAATATAAGCATACACCGGAAACTTAAATTCGTTATGCTGAATTAAGGTTGACTGCGACATGATTTTATCGTTGATGTATAAAATTTCAGCCAATGGAATTTGTGATTTATAGTGCATGTTTTTATAAAACAAACATTCTATTTTATGATAAGCGTATTCTTTAAAGAAATTTTTCTTAACCTGTTTCAAAAATATTTTTTGGTACGCTCCTAACTCTCCATGTTTCAATGTTTGAAAATACTCGTCATCTTTAACAGAATAAGAAAACATCACGTTATAAGAAGATGAATTAAATAAATAAAATTTATAATCGCTCACCCAAGCCGGCATATCATGGTCTGGCTCAATGATAAAATAAATTGAATCAGATAAAATGGTCTCTAATTCCATCTCCATGTTTTCTACCTCTGGATTTAAAATTAATTCGGTGTGTATTGGCACTAAATGCTTGCACAAATAAGGGATTTCAAAGCCATCTTGCATTTCTACAAAAACCGTTTCTTTATCTTTAAATCTAGTAATGACTCCTTCTCCCACTTCATTCAAAAAACGAACCTTATCTCCTATCCTTAATTTCATATGTCAAAATTATTTGTTTTTTAATGGTCATATGGTATAGCCAGTTTAATCATTTGTGTTTGCGTTTAGGCAAACATGGCTATTTCATAATCTATAATGTTATTTGTATAGCTCCATTTTCTTTTACCCAGTAAAAAGGTATTTCCAATAAAGCGCATTGCTTTTTTAATTGCTTTACAAATTTATAACTGTTACTGCAATCGGCAATAACTAAGGGTTTACTTTTATAATTAGTTGTGAGTTCTAATGGCGTATCCTTACTAATCAAAATATACTTTGCGGTTAGTGTTTTTAATAAAGACCCGTTTTGATGCTTATTTACAATATAAGTAGAATCCACCTGCAAAACATTGGATTTAGTATCTACTACCTTTAAATTAGAAATGGTTAACAAATAAGGCTTCACATATCGTTGAAACTCTTTGGAACTAATATCATCAAAATGAGCGTAAATAGTTTGGCCTAGTCGCAAAGCAAAAACGGTTTTTTGTTTAACATGAAAAACCACAAACTCCTTTTCTTGTTTTTGCTGAAATGTATCAAAAATTGAAACCGATAACCAAGTAATTATAATGCTACACAATATCAATACATGCTTATGCTGTTTACTTGCAATAATTAATAAACTTAATGCAATTACTAAAGACAAAAACAATATGTCAGTTTTTGTAAAAGGAATAAAATCAACAAATCCGTATTGTGGATTATCGGTTAATTGAGCTAACCATAGCATTAAAGATGTAATTCCATTAATGAAATAAACTAATAGTTGATTAAGAAATGCAATTTTATAAAGAATTAAAAACAAGGCAGCTCCAAGCATCAATAGCATACTAATAGGGATAATTAATAAATTAGAAAACACAAACCAAATAGGAAATTGATGAAAGAAATACAATGAAACTGGTAATGTGAATATAGTGGCCGCAACCGAAATTAAAACGCTCGTCCATAGCCACTGAATTATTTTATTTTGAAAAACATAAAGCTTAGCTAAAATAGGATACAAATACATAATGCCACCTACAGCACAATAGCTCAATAAAAAACCAACATCTTTTATTAAATAAGGATTAATAAGCAATAATAAAAAAGCAGAAAACAATAACGTATTATAGGCGTTTCCCTGTTTATAAAATGTTTTTCCAAATAATATTAAACCTAACATTAAAGCCGCTCTTAAAACCGAGGGCGATAAACCTGTAACGACTACAAACAAACACAAGAAGCTTAATACAAAAACAAATTTCGTTTTCTTATATCGATCATATTTGTCGAATAAAGAAAATATATAAATTAAAATAGCATAAAGCACACCTGTATGCATTCCGGAAACAGATAAAATATGCAAAGTGCCAGAATGAGAAAAACTTTGCATCACCTCGCTGTCAATTTCATCATCGTAACCAACTAATAAAGCCGAACAAATAGAAAAAGCACTTTGAGATAAATTACTATTGCGAAGAACAGAAATTAAATACGATTTAATTTGAACCCCAATGTTAGTAATGCTATATTTATTATTGGGTTTAGAAAAAACATGTGCATCATTGGTTGTTGCATAAACCACATGAAATATGTTTCTGTTTTCTAAAAAAGCTTTATAATCAAATTCATTAGGATTTTTAGGCTCATTTACATGGCTAAACGTTGTGTTCAATAAAAGCGTATTCCCTAGGTTAAATTTTACACTAGAATCATTTCTCAAATAAACAATCGACCTCCCTTCTGCATAATGCCATTGCTTATTTTCTTCGATGCAGTTAATTTGAACTGGTATTTTAATAAATTTTTCGGATGTTACCGGAATATCTGTTATTGTTGCAATAAAAGATTGGGGATGATAAGATACATGGTGTGAATAATGACTGTTACTATTTTTATCATTGTATAAATAACAGGCTTCAAATGCTAATAAAAACAATAAGAGATTTGTGAGAAGAATGTAAATTCCTTTTTTAAAGTATTCTTTTGGCTTATAAAATTTTTGGAAGAAAAAAGCTAAGAGCCATACTGTTAATATGCTTAAAAAAATCAGATGTAGTTTTTGAAACAACCCAAAATAAAAGAAAGCTATAATCCCAATTAAGTATGGGAGTAGGATTTTTAAAAATGGTATGGATTTAAAATTAAACACATACTAATTTAATAATTAGTAGTTATACTTTTAGACCTATTAATAAAATATCGTCGGTTTGCTCATAAGAGCCTTGCCATTCTTTAATATCGTGACTTAATTTTGAATTAAGGTCCTGCAAATTCAAGTGGTTATTCATTAATAAAAACTGTCGCAAACGCGCTGGATTATATTTTTTATTTCTATCCCCACCAAATTGATCTGTAATACCATCCGTAAATAAAAACAGTAAATCGTCTTTTTTCACCGTTATTGTCTTAGAAGGAATAACACTGTTAAAATCTGCATAACCTCCAATGTTTACGTTTTCTGAAGCCAAAGTAGTTAGCTCGTCATTAGAAATAATATATAATGGACGATTCGCATTCACATATTCGATAGTGCTTTTTTGTTTGTTGTAACAAATTAAAGAGATATCTAATCCGTCGTTTAATTGATCTGTAGTATTTTGAGTTAACCTGATATTTAGTTCATATCTCAAATGCTCTAACATTTTAGCAGGGTTATTTTGACTAATGTGTTCCTCTATGGCTTCATTTAAAATACTACTTGATATGAGTGACATAAATGCTCCTGGAACACCATGACCCGTGCAATCAACAACTGCTATGTAAATTAATCCATTGAGCTCTTTAATCCAGTAATAATCTCCACTAACAATATTACGGGGCTTATAATAAATACAACTATCTGTAAAATATTTTGATAACACATCCGTATTTGGCAATATGGTTTGTTGAATGCGTTCTGCATATTTTATACTATCCGTTAAATCTTTATTAATACCTTGAATCAATACATTTTGTAGTTCAATTTCTTTCTTTTTATTTTCTATCTCTGATGTTCGTGCTTTTACTTGTAGCTCTAGTTTTAGTTTTTCGCGCTTCAATCGTTTTTCTCTATTAATAACAAAGAAATATAAAAAAACTAAGGAAATAATAATGATCACAACGTAAAACGTAGTGGTTTTCCAAAATGGAGGAATGACACTGAAGTGATACGTGTATTCTTTTGAATTGGTAAAATCATTACTGACAGATGTTTTAATAACTAAACTATAATCACCAGATGGCAAATTACGGTATGTAATTTCATTGAAATTAAATAGATCAATCCAATCTTTATCGTAGCCAATTAATTTATAGCTATAATTCATCGTTTTTTGATCAGCAATATTATCTGTGTTCAAAATAAATTGAATACTGTTATGCGTATAATCTAACGTCAGATTATTAGGTACTTTATACCAATTATAAAAACCATCAAAACTAATATCCGAATAATCTCCTGTTGTAAAAAGACTCTCGTCCGTCCAATCAATCTGCTTGTTTTCAATTAAAATAGTATTAATAAAAACAGAAGCTTGCTGTTGATTAGTGTTCTTCTCTACATCACTAATGTGTTTGTATTGAGTCAGGCCTTCTACCGAGCCAATCCAAATAAATTGTTCATCATCAAAAACAGTAGTGTTTGGTTTATTGTCGTATGATGCAAACCCTTGACCTTTGTTATATGATTTAATTTCTTTTACCCTATTTAAATAAGTGTCAATTTTTAGTTCGTTTATCCCATTATTTGAGATAAACCAAACAACATCATTGCTAAATAAAATAGAATTAATGCAATTGCTATTTATCCCTTCCTTTGTAGAAACTTTTTCGAAAGTATTAGAGGAACCATTTTCAAAATAACGAACCTTTAATTTGTTTTTTAAAATGATGGCTCCTACATCTGAACTTCCCAGCCACATGTTTCCATTCCAATCTTTAACTATAGTTTGAATGTTTTTAAAAATAGCATACTCGTTATTAACGTAGCCAGTTTTAGGGTTTAATTTCCAAACACCTTCATTTGATGTTACCCAAATTTCTCCATTTGTATCTTCTAATAAACATGATACATTAAAAGTCAATAAATTAGTAATGGGAAATGAGGTAATAGTAAATGACATATCTTTGTTTAAGATAATTCTGTCTAATTTAGATTCTGATTGATACCCAACCCAAATTGCTCCGTTAGGTGCTTTATATAAATAAGAAATATAATTAGACGCTAGGTTGTTTGTTTGTGAAATAACTTTAGTAACGTTTAGTTTTTTTTGACTATTCTCCTTACTAATGATGCTAATGCCTCCTCCTGTTGTTCCTAACCATATATTACCATAATTATCTTCGGTAATCGATTTTATAATTGACTCACTAATCCCTTGTTCCCAAAAACAACGATCAAACTTTTTGTTTTTAAATTTAAATGCTCCGCCACCGTATGTTCCGCTCCAAATTGAACTATCTGATGACTTATATACACTAATTACTTTTTCTTCATCTAATCCCGACTTTTGATTATAGCTCAATGAGCTTTTACTGTTTACAGAAACTAATCCATCGTTTAATGTTCCTACCCAAAGATTTTGGAATTTATCGTGTTCAAAACACAATGGATTACTTCCAAAAAAACCTTGGCCATTGCTTAACCAAACAACGTTTTTGGTAGTAAAATCGCTTTCATTAGTGTTTTTATCAATTGGGATTTTTAAAAAACCAAAACCATCAGTTGCTAAATAAATATTTCCCTCTTCGTCTTTATCAATATTAGTAAATCTGTAAATTAAATCCACACCAGGAA
>SYEI01000192.1 GCA_005800865.1 Bacteroidota bacterium
AATATAAAAAGGAGAAGATCCAGCCAAACGTGGGTTACCACAAAGAATTCCCCAGCACATATAATTAAATGTATTTGAAGTAAATGAAACCTCATACCTTTTTACTTTTACATCTAACTCGGCTTGTATGGTATTAATAATAACAATTTTATTTGCAACTAACTCCGCATCTAAAGCATTACCATTTATTGTAATCGTAGAAGCAGTAATATCAATTCCTTCTCTATAAATTTTTAATACTTGAGAAAAACCTAGCTGCTTTAGGAATAATACGATTACGATAATATAAAATGTTCGCATGATATAAATTTTTAGTTGAAAAAAATTAAAGTAACTATTTAGAAATAACTATTTTTCTTGTGTGAAATATTCCTTCTGCTTTAAAACTTACAAAGTATATACCATTGCTTAAATCACTTACATCAATTGTTGCTTTAGAAACAGAAGTATTATACTCTAAATTATTTAAAGTTTTAATTATTTGCCCTACAGAATTATACACATAAATATGTCCCACACCATTTGTAGTAGAAGAATAATTTAAAAATAAAGTATTTCCAATTGGATTAAGTACATTAAACTGCAAATTGCTTAAACTATTTTCTTGAATTCCAACTGCTGGCGTTACTAAATATTTTTTATTTGCATTAAGCACTTCTCTATTTTGAAATGCGCCATTTTTTACAACCGCGGCTACAATTTGAATGCGATTAGGCTCAATATTCATTGCTTCTGTTGTACTATTTTTTAGAGGAAGTGTAAAAGAAAAGTTTTCAGTATAATTATTACCAATAACTGGATTTGCGGGAATAATACCAGCGTTACCAAAAAAACCTGAAGGTTGATATTTTACGGGATTGATAAAAGCATATGACTCTGCCCAATTTCCAATACTATTTGGATAAGTAACTACATTGTAACCATCAAGTACACCATTTGAAGCATTTACATTTTGACCGTATGATTCTCCAGCAGGACCTTTTACAGTGTCCTGGGTTAAAACTACGTAAATTCTTAAATCACCAGATGCAATATCACAAAAATTAGCTGTTACATTAATATTTACAGCACGCGTTGTTGAATTATATGTATTCGTGATATTAACCGAAACTGGTACATTTATGGAATTAATTTGATTATTAAACGCAATTGCTTCACTCTCTACGCCTTCAGATGTAGGTCCTTGTTGAAGCATGTAATTGTTAGGGAAAAAAGTACGATCTATCATAACCATCGATTGATATTCGAGATTAAAAATACTACCAAAAGCATAATAAGGCTTATTTTGTTCAGACCAAGAGCCAACACCAATTGGAGCTTGGTTGTAAACTACCATAGCAATTTGATTTTTATGAGCTGCGTATAATGGATTAGTATAATCGCGGATATGAAAGTAGCAGGGGCCGCAATTTTTAGCACAGGACTGTTCCATAAGCACCATTTTTGTTGCACATGGATTTTGAGCAATAAGTGAGTTAACTATAATAACTGATAAACTGACTAGTAAGGAATTTTTCATGATTTCTTTTATTTTGTTTATTACGGAAAAAGTAAAGAAAATTTTGTAACTGTGCAAATAAAATTCAATATTTTTTGAATCCTAATAGCAATTGGGATTATTGAAACCTGTTATCACGATAGTAATCGGGATCGTTTGATAGGTATTATGATTCTAAAAAGCTTAAAACTCTCTTTTAGCAGCAATTAAGGTGTTTTTTAACAAGGAAGCAATGGTCATTGGGCCAACACCACCTGGCACGGGTGTAATATAACCAGCTTTTTTAGAAACCTCTTCAAATTGCACATCGCCCACTAATTTAAAACCGCTTTTTTTAGTAACATCATCCATACGGTTAATACCTACATCAATAATCACCGCACCTTCTTTAACCATATCGGCTGTTACAAAATTAGGTTTGCCAATAGCAGCAATAATGATATCAGCGTTTAAGGTGTGTTCTTTTAAATTTTGAGTATGGCTATGGCAAAGTGTAACCGTACAATTTCCAAGATTCGTGTTTTTAGCCATTAAAATACTCATGGGTGAACCCACAATATGACTTCTTCCAATAACTACACAATGTTTACCATCGGTTGGAATATTATAACGTTCTAATAATTGTACAATACCAAAAGGTGTAGCGCTCACATAGGTTGGTAAATTCAATACTAAACGACCAACGTTTATTGGATGAAAACCATCTACATCTTTACTTGGTTTGATAGCTTCAATAATTTTTTGTTCGGAAATATGACGAGGCAATGGCAATTGAACAATGTAACCATCAATATCATCATCGTTATTTAAGTCTTCAATTTTTGCTAATAATTTTTGTTCAGAAACATATGCTTCAAAGGTTACTAAGGTTGATTTAAAGCCAACGTTTTCACAAGCTTTCACTTTACTTCCCACATAAGTTTGAGACGCAGGATCATCACCCACTAAAATAGCCGCCAAGTGCGGTTGCTTTTTTCCTTTAGCAATTAATTCTTTTACTTCCTGAGCAATTTCAGATTGAAGTTCAAGTGATATTTTTTTTCCGTCTATTAAAATCATAGTGTTACATTTTTGGCATTCCGCCTGGCATATTTTTCATCAATTTTGCCATTTGGTTTTTATCGCCCATCATACGCATCATTTTGCGAGTATCTTCAAATTGTTTCAGTAGTTTATTTACTTCCTGAATAGATTGCCCGCTACCTTTTGAAATACGCTGACGACGTGAGCCATTTAATATTTCTGGTTGTGTGCGTTCTTTTGGAGTCATAGAACCGATAATAGCTTCAATGCCTTTAAAGGCATCATCATTGATTTCAGCATCTTTCATGGCTTTACCAACACCTGGAATCATACCAACTAAATCTTTGATATTTCCCATTTTTTTAATTTGCTGTAACTGGCTTAAAAAGTCGTTAAAGTCAAATTGATTTTTGGCAATTTTTTTAGATAATTTTCTAGCTTCTTCTTCGTTAAATTGCTCCTGAGCACGTTCTACTAAAGTAACCACGTCGCCCATTCCCAAAATACGGTCGGCCATACGTTCTGGATAGAAAACATCTAATGCTTCCATCTTTTCGCCAGTACCAATAAATTTAATTGGTTTGTTTACTACCGATTTAATAGATAAAGCAGCTCCACCACGTGTATCACCAT
>SYEI01000193.1 GCA_005800865.1 Bacteroidota bacterium
CCTGTTGCTCCCGTTGCTCCTACTGATCCAGTTGCTCCTGTTAAACCTATTGGACCCTGTGGACCTGTTGCTCCCGTTAATCCTGTTGGACCTTGTGGACCTGTTGCTCCAACTGCTCCCGTTGCACCAACGGCACCTGTTGCTCCCGTTAATCCTATTGGACCTTGTGGTCCAGCAATTGAACTACCCGAAGTTTTAGCATATAAAGCATAAGGAACGCTTAATAGTTGAGATGTTCCCATCACAACGTAACTTGTTCCTCCTGATGCGTCAAGCGCTGTTTCAATAAAAAAAGGTCCGTTTGCCCAATTGATATTTGCAAACACTCCAGCACCAACTACCGTTCCATTACCAATCTCTAAATTTACTAATCCATAAGCATTAGTTGTTGTTGCAAATGTTTCTTGGTAAACAACTGTTCCCGAGGCACTTCCTTGTAAAATAGTCATTCGCATTCCAACTGCTTGGTTAGGAATAGCCATTTGAGATGCATCTCTTACTACTGATTGATATTTAAATGCTTCTGGGCTTTGAGCCATTGCATTAAATGTTAAAGCAACAAAAGCTGCCACTGTAAATATAATTTTTTTCATATTTTTTAGTTTTTAATAATTTTAAATGTTTTAATTTTTTTTCTTGATTTGTTTTCTAAAGTCAACAAGTAAGTGCCTTCTGCATACTCTAATACACTAACTTCCGTTTGAGTACTATCTAATTGCACTTTCTTTAATAGTTTTCCTCCCACATCAAAAATGCGTAAGGTTAAACCTTCAAACTTTTCGATGTTTAGATTTACAAACTCTGAAGTTGGATTAGGAAAAACGTTTACTGAAACATTTACATCTAAATCCTCAATGTTAGTAATAGTAACATTGGTTTGATGAAATCCTTGCGTTAAATCGTTTGTTCCATTAGAAGTAGTTGCAGTAACAGCCTCTCCAATTGTATAGTCAATTGTGTTTGAGCCATTAGTGTAACTATTTCCTTGTGCTGAAATTACGCTTTGAGCATTGACCGATGCTGAGAGTAAAAACAACCCAATTGGTAGTAGTTTCTTTTTCATAAATGTCTATTTTTAGTATTACGAATACTAACTTAGATAATAAATGAAAAAGAAAATACATGTTGGGGTAAACAACAATACTTTGTATGTGAATGACAAGACAGTTTAAAAAAACACTTTGCTAATTCAGTTTAGGTTGATTGCCTCTCGAAACCGGAATTTCGATTTCATTAATGAATACACTTTTAGAACTGCTTTTGGTGATTTTTGTACTATTTACAATATATGAACGGTGGGTTCGATGAAACAATTCTACCGGCGTGTTTTCTTTAAACCATTCTAGTGTATTACGCACTGTGTGTTTTTTTGTTGTGGTAAAAACATGAATATAATTATCGTCGCTTTGTGCATATAATAAATCATCTACAGACACTTTAACGTCTGCATATCCATCTTTAAAAATCAAAAATCTCTCACTCAACTCTTCCGCGATTGTTTCAACCAAATGCACAGCGGCATAAACATCTATTTGCTTAAATGGTTTGGTGATGTATCCAGCAGGTTTGCAACCTAAAGCTTGTTTCACGATTTCTTTATCAGAGTGAGCAGTAATAAAAATAAAAGGGATGTTATACGCTTTGTTTAATTCCTCAGCAATTTCAATTCCCTCTCGTTCACTTTTCATTCGAATATCAAGCAAAATTAATTGGGGCTTAAACGCATTTACAAGTGCAAAAGTTTGTTTTTTGTTATGTGCTAATGCAATATGTTTATAGCCCAACGAAATTAATTCATCCTTTAAAAACTCAGCAATTAAAACTTCATCATCAACTATCAATATTTTAAAATCACTATTCATCTCTATTATAAGGAATTTTAAATGTATACTCTAAACCATTATTGTTTTCGAACTTGTATTCTGCCTCCATTTGTCGTGAAAAAATATCAATTAATCGTGTGCCCAGTCCTGAACGAACTTCCGAATTAGATAGTCCAAATCCATTGTCTTTAACTTTATAGAAAATTGTTTTACCTGAAGAATCTTTAGATAATTTAATGGTTATGTGTGGATGGCTAATATTTTGAAATGCGTATTTTATGGCATTACTGATAATTTCAGAAGTTATAATTCCTATTGATACACTATTAGTGATATTAAATTTAATCTCTGGATCAATTTCCAAATCAAATTGTACAGGTTTGTTTCTATCTATTATTAGTTCTTTCGATTTTTCAACTAATTCAAATAAATAGTCTTTGATTAAAATAAGTTCAGTAGCATCTTTTGTGTACAACATTTCGTGTACTAATGCCATAGACACAATACGACGAGATGTTTCGTTTAATGCTGTTTTATTTGTTTCATCTGAAATAGCATTTATTTGCATTTTCATAATGGCATTAATAAGTTGCAAATTGTTTTTCACACGATGATGTACTTCCTGAACCAATGCACCCTTTTCTTCGTTTTTTATTTTTAACAGAAGATTGTTTTTATTAACCCTGTACAACAAGAAAATAATGACAACAATCAGTACTACAAACACTGATAAAACAAGATAAATTAATTGGTTCTCTTTATTTTTTTGATGTAATGTTTTTTCAGACTTGCTTAATTTTCCAGACATCTGTTTTACTTCTTCTTTTCTTTTTTTTGATTCATACTTTTCTTTTATATCGTCGATTTGAGCAGAATAAATTTTTTCTAATTTTTTTGTATACTCTTCAGTGTATAGATTAAGATACTTTTGTCCATTTTCAAAACTTCCTTGTCTAAAAAACTCTTCGCTTAATCCTTTGTAAACCGTATAAATATCGTAATCAAGGTTTTTTTGTTTAACTATATCAATAATTTCAAAATATATATCAAGCCGTTGTTTATTTTTGATATTAAATCGCCCATATAAACCCGCCCTATTATTCATAGCATTAATAGCATAATTATAAGCACCTATCTTGAGCCAAATTTGTTCGGCTTTCATAAAACACAGTTCTGCTGTATCTATTTTATTTAAATGTCTGTAACTATAACCAAGCTCGTTCCAAATAACTGCTTCGCTATGAACATTTTTAAGTTGCTGGTTTATTTCTAGCGCTCTTTTTGAATAAACAATAGAAGAATCTATTAATTCTAAAGTTCCAGTTTCATTTTTTACAGCCGCAGTACGATTATATAATCTTGCCAAGATGCTTA
>SYEI01000194.1 GCA_005800865.1 Bacteroidota bacterium
GCCTGTTGGAGTTTACTCAATCAGTGAAGATTTAGATTCAAAATATGTATTTGCTGATTTAGGTCTTACTCAGGAATTATTGATGTATAAACCCAATCAGATTTCAGGTATCGAATTTAAACTGAAACCAAATGCAGACGAAAATGCCATTACAAATCAACTAAAAAAGATTTTCGATAACAAAGTCACTTTAAAAAACAGAGCACAGCTTAACGAGTCTTTATACAGAATGCTTAATACTGAGAATATTGTAGTTTATTTGATTTTCACTCTTGTAATTGTTGTAGCACTTTTTAATTTAGTGGGTGCTTTGATTATGATGATTTTAGAGAAAAAAGGAAATCTAAAAACCCTTTTTAATCTTGGAACAGAAATCAACAGCCTTCGAAAAATATTTTTACTTCAAGGAACTCTGCTAAGTATTTTTGGAGGATTATTGGGTCTCGCTTTAGGTATTATTCTAGTAGTGCTGCAGCAAAAATATGAGCTCATTATGCTTACCGCAACTTTGGCCTATCCAGTAGTATTTACAGTAGAAAACGTACTTATTGTTTTAGGTACAATTGTTTCTCTTGGTTTTGTAGCTTCATTAATTGCCAGCAGCCGTGTAAGCAAAAAGTTGTTGGATTAATATATTTCTCTAAAAAATATTACTTACATTTATTGCTTTAAAAATCTACAGCATATGATTGTTTCTGCCTAATCCTAATTTTATTTTTTTAGAATAATTAGGATACTTACGTTTTACTCTCTTAGTTCAGATTATTACATCTGGGCAAATTTTATCATTTATCCTAAATATCATGACAGAAACAGTTATAAAGAAAAGTTTATTTTCTAAAATTTTTACCACCCTAAAACAAGCCTTACAAGGCGACGAATCATTCGATTATACCTCTGGAAGTATTAAGAAAGCCGTAATTCTATTAGCCATACCAATGGTTTTAGAAATGATGATGGAATCGGTTTTTGCTTTAGTCGATTTGTATTTTGTTGGTCACTTAGAACACAGCAGTTTTGCAATTCAAACAGTTGGATTAACAGAGTCTGTTTTAACAATTATATATTCTCTAGACATTGGATTAAGTATGGCAGCGACCGCAGTTGTAGCAAGACGTATTGGAGAAAAAGATCCTGTTGCTGCGGCAAAAGCCGGTATGCAGGCTATAATTATTGCATTTGTACTAAGTGTTTTTATGAGCATTTTTGGAATCATCTATGCCAAAGACATTCTTTTATTCATGGGAGCTTCTGTTGAAGCCGCTGAACATGGGTTTAGATACACTCAAATTATGATTGGCTCAAGTTTATGCATTACATTTTTATTCTTGATAAACGGAATTTTTCGCGGTGCTGGAAATGCTGCAATCGCAATGAAAAGCCTTTGGATTGCCAATATTTGTAATATTATTTTATGTCCAATTTTAATTAATGGTTTCGGATCAATTCCTGCTTTCGGATTAGTTGGTGCTGCTATTGCCACAACTTTAGGAAGAAGCATTGGGGTTTTGTATCAAGTTTATCATCTGTTTTATGGAAATGGAGTTTTAAAAATTAAAATCTCTTATTTGATTCCAGATTTCAAGCAGATAAAAGCTTTAGTCAAAATTGCTGCTCCGGGAGTTTTACAATTTGTAATCGCTTCATGCAGTTGGATCTTCTTGGCACAATTAGTAGCTACAACAGGAGGCGATCATGGTTCTGCAGGCTATCAAACTGCATTGCGAATTATGATGTTTTTTATTCTGCCTGCTTGGGGATTGAGTAATGTGCAGCAACTTTGGTTGGGCAGAATTTAGGAGCTAAACAAATTGAGCGCGCCGAAAAATCAGTTTTTACGACTGCAAAATACAATTTGGTTTTTATGGCTTCTATTACAATTATAACATTAGTTTTTGGACAGTATATAATTTCATTTTTCACCAATGACGAAATAGTAAAAACGGTTGCAGTAGAAGCTTTGCAGATCATGTGCATTGGTTTTGTCTTTTATGGAATAGGAATGGTTTTAATAAATACCTTTAATGGAGCAGGAGATACTTGGACACCAACAGGAATTAATTTCTTCGGATTCTGGTTGTTTCAAATACCATTAGCGTACATACTTGCCAAACATTTTAATATGGGACCAACAGGAGTTTTCATTGCAATTCCAGTTGCTGAGACCGCAATAACATTGGCTGGAATCTTTTTTTATAAAAGAGGAAAGTGGAAAAGAGTTCAGGTGTAAAATTTATTTGTATACTTTTTCTTAAAAAAAGACGTTAAAATTTAGTAACCAAAAACTATATTATGAAAAATCGAATTAAATTTTCAGCGCTTTTAGGAATTTTAGGACTAGTAGTGATTTTTTCGTTTAAGCCATTAGAGGAGAAAAAAACAATTGTAATTGATGCCGGTCATGGAGGAAAAGACCTTGGTGCCGACATGTATGGATTTCAAGAAAAATTGATTACGGAAACAATCGCAAAAAAAATTAAAGCATTAAATAAGGATAGTAACCTTGAAATTATTTTACTTCGAGATAGTGATCGTGAGATAGAATTGAGCGAGAGAGTTTCTATAATCAATAATTTAAAACCAGATTTAGTTGTTTCTCTGCATGTTAACGCAAA
>SYEI01000024.1 GCA_005800865.1 Bacteroidota bacterium
AATTAAATGAAGCAGAAAATCAAAAAAAGAAAATTTATCTGTTGGTTGCATTAGTAGGAATTTTTGTTCTTGGCTTTGTATTGGTTATTCTATACAGAAATAATGTTTTAAAACAGAAAACAAATAGTAATCTTGAGGCTTTTAACAAAGAGATTAATCATCAAAAAGAATTAGTTGAGGTTAAGAATAAAGAGATTACCGACAGTATTAATTATGCTAAACGTATACAGCAAAGTATTTTAACGAGCGACAATTATTTTAAAAAGCATACTACTGACTTTTTTATTTTATTTAAGCCTAAAGACATTGTGAGTGGTGATTTTTATTGGGCATTTAGTCATGAACATAAGTTTATGGTAATGACGGCAGATTGCACTGGGCATGGTGTTCCAGGAGCCATGATGAGTATGATGGGGATTAATTTTTTAAATGAGATTGTAAATGAAAAAGATATTGCTCATCCTGCTAAAATTTTAAATCAGCTTAGAACAGATATTATTAAGGCATTAAATCCAGAGGGAAGCATGGTCGAAACCAAGGATGGAATGGATTGCTGTTTATGTAGTTTTGATTTTAGTGAAATGAAATTAACCTACTCAAATGCTAATAATAATTTTTATATCATTCGAGGTAATGAACTCATAGTTTCTAAATCAAATAAAATGCCTGTTGGCGCTGGTCATTCGGCTGATAAACTATTTGACGAGTATGTGATGGATATTAAAAAAGGGGATTTAGTTATTACGTTAACAGATGGTTACGCAGATCAATTTGGTGGCCAAAAAGGTAAAAAATTTAAGTATAAACAATTGGAAGAATTATTATTTGCTAATTCACATTTGCCGCTTAAAGAGATTAAAACAAAATTAAACGAATCAATAGAATATTGGAGAGGTGATTTGGAGCAGGTGGATGATATATGTGTTATCGGTATAAAAATTTAAAATTATGGCAGTAAAAGAGTTCAATCCGTTTTTGTTTTACAGTAAGCAATTGCAAGCTTTGTTGACTAAAGCTTCTAAACAAAAAAATCCAGCACTTTGGTTATATGCCAATGATGCCAGAACTCCATTGTTTATGCTGGAAGGTTTAACTAGACTTCATAATAAAGCATTTGATGAAAAGATATTTGATAAATGGAATAAACGATTTAAAAAATTAGAAGATTTATTTGGTGAGATTGATCAATATTTAGTTTTAGAAAAGGAATTAAAAACGAATAAAAAAGTAACAAAGGAAGTCTTGAAATATTTTGCAGTCAATGCAAATAGTTTAATTAACAAATGTAATCAGCGTCTAACTGAGAAAGAATGGTTAAATAATAAGCTCCTTAGTTTTGACGAAAAACTAAGTGAATTTAGTGTTGATTATAGTAAAGAATATTCTGATGAAATTACATTTTCGCTAATTGATGAAATTGATGCTATTCTTAGTTTTTGTGAGAAATGTGAATATCAATTTACAAAGTTAGAAGAGCAAGTACATGAGTTAAGACGCAAATTACGTTGGTTAAGTATATATGCGCAAGCCTTACAAGGATTGATACAATTAAAGAAATCGACTAAGAAATCAAAGTATCAGTTGCATTATTTTACAAAAGAGGTTTTAAATTCACCATATAATAAGTTGCCTGCCAAACCTAAAAATACTGCTATTATTGAATTTGATACCGATTCTTTTTTCGCTTTAAGTTGGTTGATTAAAGAATTGGGTAAACTAAAAGACGATGGCTTAAAATCTGAACATTTAAGTCATGCTATTTTTATTTTGGACGATCTTACGGAGCTTCAAGCTAGAGAAAAGGCGAATGTAATTTTAGGAAATAAGAAAACAATAGAAGTGGATATTTTAAAACAAGCTTCAGAAATTTTAAAAGTTGCTTTATCTAAAGATAAAATTTTAGATACGTTAGTTATCTCATAATTACCATCTTGCCAATTCCCTTCTTAAAGAAAGAATCCGCATCGGTTTGTCTCTTCTCAACAGATTGACCATTACTGCGAGTAATTACTTTATACAAATAAACACCATTGGCTAGCTTGTCGCCAAATTCATCTTTCCCATCCCAGGCATACTCTGTAATATTACGTCCTACATGTAAATTCCCTAATTCTTCTTTGGTGATTTCTCTTACTACTTTACCAGTAATGGTCATGATTTGTATGGTAAAAATGTCAGGTATTTCGTTGCCAGTTAATGTAAATACAAATCTTGTGGATGTACTAAATGGGTTAGGGTAATTTAAAACTTCGGTAATGGTTTGTTTATTAATAATTTCAAATTGAATGTTATAATCTGTTGCACCCGATACGTTACTACTTCTATCAACAGCCTGTACAATCATTTTGTATTTGCCATCTTCCACAAATTCTGGTCTCCATTCAATTTTACAAGAGTTGTTTGGCAATTGCGCTGGTGAAAATTGTAAAGCATTTGAAAAGAAAATTCTTTTCTCACTAGATTGATTAGGATATTTAATAAACACTTTAAAATTACTAGTGTCGTTTAGGGCTAAGTATTTGTTTTCGTCTTTTAGGGTTACTAATACGTGTGGTTTAGATGAGATAATATCACCATTTAAAATATGAGTGCCATCAAAAGTCACATCTAATAAAGGGTTAATATTATCCTTACTTACATTAAATCCAATACGTGCCACATTATTAAAATGATATTGTTCCAATTGATATTTAGAATGATTTTCAGGATTCACATCCACCCATAAATAGTTAAAGCCGGCAAACTGACCAATACCATTAGCATTAAATGTATTAAATTTAATCGTGTCAAGAATCACTTGATTAGGTACAAATGGTTTTGCCTTTAATTTATATGGTAATGGATGAATAACACGTTGAGCATCTTCAATCCAGTAGGTTACTAATAAACTGTCTGTGAAAGGAACAGTACCAATATTTTGTATGGGTAAATGCACAATTAAATTATCTCCTTCTTGCAAGGCTTGTAATGTTGAACTGTTAGTAAAGCCTTGTTGCGGATTAATAGCGCATTCAGGAATTGGATCAAAATATACTTGCCATTTTTTAAGTTGAGCTGGAGTTGTATAAACATTATCCCGCATAAAAGCAATTAATTGCATTGTTGGGTATGTAGTAGCTGAAATGTAATTTGATAAATCATACACATCTGCACTATCCTTTGGGAAAACAACCGACATTGTATCTTTAGTGCCGTTAGATTTAATCCCAATAATTCTTAGAAATATACTATCTGCATTTGTTGATTCTAGAGATTGTTGTCGCCAATGTAAGCTATTCCATTTAGTGGCTGGACCAATGATTTCAGATAAAATGTAGCCGTTGTTCCAATTTGTTTTAATAGAGTCCTCTAAATAAATAATACTATTAGGGCTAGAACCAACTACTTCATGCGCTTGTCCAGAAGACATTCCTTTTGTTCCATAAATAATGATAGGAATTGTATCGCCAACAAGATTACTATTTGATATAAAACTGCTACCAAAACTTTCAAACTGTGATTTTAATCCAGCTGAAAATCCAGAACTTAAATGGTTTTGATTAGAGTAAGCTAATATTTTAGCTCCATTTGGTACGTTATTTAATAAATTGAATAAATCCTGTTGCCATAGTGGAGTTGGTCCACAGAAAGTATTGACTCCAAAATCGTAAGCATATAACGGTCTGTTATAGCAATGACAATTCCCTTGAGGTGTAAACCCTACAGGAGGAAGATTCTCTTCTGGTTCAGCAGAAATAGAATCGATGATGGCGATAGTCCAACCACTAAAAGGTGCGCATGGATGAAGGTGTTGCACAAAACCATTGATAGAATAGTTAATCGATGTCCAAGGAATAACATTATGAAAACCATTACGGCAAGCAATAGAACTGTAAGTGTTATTAAATTCAAACTTCCGTGATGGCCTATTGAATGTTACAAATTGGTATCTGTCGTTTTTAAATTGATGGAAATGTGATTGACCCCAACCAGTTTTGTTATGGTATACCTGAAACGAGCTCTCTCTCCAGTTTGTATAATCGTTTGGTAAAATCGAATCTTTAGTGATTCTCCAGAAATAAACGGTGCTATCTGTAAACGGTAAATTAACCGTCCATTGTATTACACCTCCCACACTGTTTATCACTGTTGTATTTATGGGATTGATAAATGTGTCGTTTGTATCTAATTGAATTCGATAAGCTGCTGAGGCGGCAAAAGGATCAGCCGTTGTTGCTTTTAACGTAATTTGAGGAGTGTTTGGTATAATAGCGTATTGGTATGGATACACAGGCATTACATCTCCACCAGGGATAAATAAATCAACAAAACCATTAGTTGTATTATTAGTTTCTGCCATTTCATTCATCTCATAATAAGAATCAATACGCACGTAGAAATGATTTAAGCCAACGTGTTTTGCGTAATCTTTTTCAACAAAAAAACTCAGCGTGTCTTTGTTCATCGGCGCTTTAATTTGTTTAAAATAGGTTGTCGAGTCACCGTTAGGGAAATAATGTTCTACACTCACAATAAACGTATCTAAAATGGCCTTTGCATTGTTTTTAATAACGATATTAATACCTATAGAATCTAAGTGAGTAGTCGTATTAAAATACACGCTTGAATTTGTAATTTCATAATCTGGTTTGGGAAAGGCATTTAATTTAACGGAAGGATCGCCTTCTAAAGTCATTTCTAAACTTGTAATATGTTGTAGTTGATCGTTTAAAATGGATGTTTTCTTTGAGGCGCTTTTTACAGCGTCACCAATGCCTTTGTAATAAGTTTCGGAGGCTATTGTTAAATAAAAATCTCTTGAAAAATTATAAAGTGTGTTTACTACGCCTGCCGAAGATGATGCTAAGAAACCGATACTACCTCTATTAGGAATCAAAGTAAACACTTCACTCGTACTATTGGCATCTGGTAAATGTATATTTCCCGAATAACAAGAGTTGGCTAAAAATAAGGGGTATTTAAACTGATTATCATAAGCTAAAGGATTATCAATAGCTTGATCAAAACCAGTAGTTGAGCCATGTCCAAAAAAAGTAATTAATGAACAGCCGTAATCGATGAGTTGCTTGATGGAGTCACTTACTGTAATTTGAATAGGAGCAGAGGTTGTTTTTTGAAATGGAAATATTCTTGCGCCATAAAGTGTATCTTCAATAATATTACCAAATACTTCTAAATATGATCTAAAAGCATCCTGTTGCTGAAAATCTTCACCTCCGCTAAAATGAAGCACTCGTTTGTGCCAATCTAATGGAGGCGAGATTGACCCTAAACCATTTATTGAAGTTCCTTCATGTTCTTTTACTTTATCTAAATTAGTGGTGACATCTGCCCCATTTTTTGCAGAAATTCTTCCTACAGGTATAAAAGGTGTAATTGAATTGGCTCCATGTATTCCAGCAGTTAATGAATTGTCGGATGATGGATGTCCTAATGTTGGAACTTTATTTGCATTCCAGTTATTTGCATTAATTCTCACATCAGAATTCTGGATTGATTTTCCAATTAATAATAAATATTTAGGTGGTACTGCTAATGCATCACTTAAGTATTTACAGAAATTTTTTATAGCTAAAGGATTTTTTGTATTTCCATAAGCAAATTGATCATACAAATCATCAATATCAGCCATAATTACAAGATTGCTTCCGCCTAATAAAGTTTCTCTGTATTGCTTATATAAGTTAGCTTGAGTTTGTAGGCTTTTGTGAGTAACAATTAAAAAAGCAGAATCAGGATTTGTTGTGTAATAATTTACAAAGAATCCTGTTTGGTTAACTGGAGAAAGTAAATTAACTGAGTAAATATTAGCAGTAGTCGTTAAAAAACATTCTTTTTGAGAACTCGAATTTGGCACTAATGCTTTTACATTGCTTCCCGAAACCACAGTAGGAATGTATTTATGATTTGTTAAATCATATAGAATAACTTGTGAGGTACCAACATTTACATTTTGAATATCTAAAAAAGCTTTTGAGCCAACAGAAGCATTATTTAAATAAAACTGCTGTTCTGACGCGTTTGATAAATCAGGAACTTGAGGATATTTTATGGAGATATAATGCACATTTGTTAGATGAATAGCATTTGGTACTGATGCAAAAAGAGGATTGTTTTCGCTGCTAACGATAATTTGCGAAGAGTTTTGTAACTGATTGGCTGTTAACTGTTTTTCTATATAAAACTGATTAACTCCCATAAACGTCGTATCATTAACGCTAACGGTATTTCCTAAATTATCAATGTACTGAAATTTTATTTGATGATCATAAGTAATACCCGAAACATAGTTTTCAGAAGCACCCGAATAACTTGTTTTTATATACACTGGCAAATTAGATGGATAAATGTTGAGGTTACTAAAATTGGTTTGTTTTGAAGATCCTTTATTTATATTAAATCCTGATCCTTCACCTAACATATACCTAGGGTCAGAAATAACTCCTAAATAGGTTTTACCTAAAGAATAGCTGTTCTTATAGGCTTCAATTTTTTCATTATAAAAATAAGCAGCAGCAGTATATCCAACAAAGTTTACATCCGTTTCGCGTTGCACACGTTTATTGCTTAAGGAACCATTCCATGTTAAGTAAGCATAATTGGTGTCATTAAATAAAGCAATATAAGGGTTGGGTAATCGTGTAATGTTTGTATAAGCTGAAGAATCAAAACTTGCATCATTTTTTTTAGCGTAAAATTCGATGTAATCAGTAGTATTAAAAACATTATCACTTTCATCATTGATGTTAATGTATTGTTCTTGCCCCTTAATAAATAACTGAAAATTTTTAGGGTTTATAGAGGAAACTGGTATTCCTGAATTAACAAGTGTATTATAATCTATACGGTATAATCCAGTATTTGGAATGCTAATCTTGTAATGCTTTTGTCCGAAGTTTATCCATTCATTTCCATATTGTTGAGCAGCTAAATTAGCTGTTATAAAAATTATCGTAAATAAAATGAATAAACGTTTTATCATTTAGAGAGTATTTTTTTATTAATATCAATTTTAACTGTAAAAATGTGAGAGTAAAGGGAGGTCGACACATTTCCAATATTTGTCATTGCATAATCTAATGCAAAAATTTTATACTTAATACCCACGCCAATATTAGGCTGTACAGTCATTACATCAGTACCTGTTACGTTTTTGGCTTTTTGAATATTACCAAGCCCACCTCTCAAATAGATAAAACCTTTGTAACCAACTTCTAAACCTAAAGCAGGTTCCATACTCCAAGCTTTTGTTTTAACAACTGTATTACGTTTACCGTCAAATGTGTTGATGAAATTTAATTCACCGCCTAGAGATATTTTATCTTTCCAAACAAACCAAGTGCGAGTAACACCTAATATTAATTTTGGAACTGTTACTTCAATGGAGTTACTAGGAATATCATTGCCAGTAATGGCATATGTTTGTTTTACATCATCTGTTAAGTTATAAGACCATGCATTAAAAGTTCCAGTAACATCACGAGCCATCGCTGCAAAACGCCATTTTTTATAATCATACATTGCACCTGCATCTAAGCCAAAGCCCCAAGCACCACCAAATTCGCCTAACTTACGACGGATGATTTTTGCATTAACTCCAATTTTTAATCCTTTTATTTTAACCATGTTGCGGGCATATGATAATAAAACTGCCGCATCAACTGCATTAAATGATTTTAATCGAGAATAATCTACATTGCCATTGGCATCAATTAACTCGGTTGTGTTAGGGATATTATCTACCCCAAATCGAATAAAGGTTAAACCCACAACGCTATTACTATCCACACGTTTAGAGCCTCCAATAAAATCGTATTTAGCAATACCAGCAAAATATTCTGCATGCATTAGTCCAATTTGTACATTGCTTTGTTGCAATTGTAATCCTGCTGGATTCCAGTAACCTGCCGTTACATCATTTACAGAAGCTACATTGGCATTTGCCATCGAAAGTGCTCTAGCTCCAACACCTACACTTAAAAATTCGTTACTATACTTTGCAATTTGTGCAAAGCTTATGGTTGAGATAGAAACAAACAATAAAACTACTAAGTTCTTCATAATCAGCTTAAAATTACGTAAATTTTTTAAAAACGACAATATCTTGACTTAACGAATTTATTATTGAATTATTGCCTAGGATTTAATGAAAATGAGGTTTTATGAGGGTAAAACGCCGTTTTTATATTTAAAGAACTGGTTTTTTAACAAATGCCTTCCTAATATATATGATAGAATAGGAGGCAAGAAGTATGATATATGGAAATACATTTAGGGTATGACGTTCGCTCCACTCATTAAAAATTAAACCAACCATTAATGCATTTAAAATAATGATGACTGAAAAAGTGATTAAGAAACGATAAATAGCTTTTTGTTTTTTATAAGAAAAGTATAAGGCTATTAGCGCTAGTGGATATAATAGATGATGACTCGCATTGATGGCATTATGAAAATTTGAATAGTATGGTCGCGTCGTTAAAAAGAAAGAATTTAATTTTTGAATGAATAATGAGAAAAGTGTTTTTACATCTTTTTGCTCTATGATAAATTGATAGCAATTAAACAGTGTGTAATTTCCTGGAGCTAATTCGGGTGATGACCAACTTGGAAAACCGTAATAAATAGAACCATTTGAAATGTATTTTGAAAAATCGTGATAAGGCAATTGAAAGAAAAATATAATGCCAATGAATAATAGAAAGAGAGTGGAAGAGCCTAACCATAAAATTTGCTTTTTGGTAAATCTTTTGTCTTGATATAATTTAAACAGCAGAATGCAAATTACTGTGAAAATACCTGAAGGTCGAGCAAAAATAACCATTAAGCCCAGTAAAGAAATTTTTAGTGCTCTGTATTTAATGTAGTCATATAAAGAAACATAAGCAAATAATAAACTCACAGCAATAAAAAATGTCTCGGAAAATAAATTGAATTGCCAGTACTGAATTAAAGGACTCACACACATCATGACTAACCATAAATAGGAAGTTTCATAGTTAATATAGCTTGAAATCAGTTTATGAAACTTATAATAAGCAAATAAACTTAATAAATAGGTGCTCATGAAAATAAGCAGAGTAGGTGCTTTTAGAAAAACAAAAAATGCTAAGTAAGCTACATACGAAATATAAAAAGTTTGATATTGTGTAGAGTTTATAAAATCGCCATGTGCTAAATAAGTAGCTCGCGATAAATATTTGTCGCCTTCGTTTACTGTGTTAAATCCAAATTTAAAGTATAAGGCTGCTAGCACACAAGTGTGAATAATAGCTAGTATTATCCAAAAAAATAAGGATGAGAAGTTAATTTTTTAAAACTCATCTTTTGCTGTTTGACTTTAAAATAATGAATGTTATTAGCCAGTATATAGAGAAAGCAACTAAGGCCAGTAAAGCCATTTGTTTTTTGTAAAATTTCGCATTTGAAATTGAGCCTGCATTTGAATAGGTTGCAAATGTTGGTCGTTTGAATATGTACCGTTTTATTTTTTCAAAAGACGAATACATATTTTTATCAAATTGAGAAGCATAGTAATACGCAAAATTGACATTTGGATTAAAGTAGTTGTTGTAAAATGAGTTTGAAATGTCGTATTCTGATTTTATGATGCTGTCATTTTTTAAACTCGAAACTAGGATGTCATTTGATTGCAATTGATGTAAGTTATAGAAATCAATGCTGTTTAGATATTTTCCGTTTTTAGTTTGCAGCGATAATGTGTTTGACATTAAGTCCACAAAAATCCATTGATTTAATTCTTTAATATAACATTCATTAAAATTATGTCCAGCTGTTGAAATGCCATTTGCTTCGCCATCAACCCAAACGGAACGTGTAGTAATATTCGCTGTATTTGCAAAAAAAGAAAAAATAGAAGTATAACTGCCGCACCAAATTTCCGATTGACCTCGTTGCGCTAATGTAAATTGTTGTAACGGACTTAACCTATCCACACTATCATTAGGTGTCCCTAATTGATGATGTATTTTTTTATAGATATAACTACCTATTTTTTGAATTTTTGAAACAGAATTTTCAGATGGAATTACTTTCATACTATCTGACAAAATTTGTTTGGCTATTATTATTTCTTTATCTGTAGTATATTCCGACGATTGAATCCAATGACTAATTGAATACAATTTTTTATCTTGAATAGGAATGGAAACTTTCATGAGTTCAACATCAGACAATCTAGTTCTTCCCTTTTTTTTGTATGAAGTTTCAGATATATAATTCAATCGGATGTATATGATTGAATTTTTTGCATTTACATTTGTTAGTTGATAATATTTAATGC
>SYEI01000025.1 GCA_005800865.1 Bacteroidota bacterium
GGTATAATGAAACACTATAAAAGCTACAAACTTCGAAAGAAAATGATATTTAAAAGACTTTCTGGTTATTGGTTTAACCACGTATATCTTAGCGGAGGACTTGCCAAATTTGTATTGAAAGTAAGAACAGTCAAAAAGAACCAACGAAACGCTAACAGCAAGCAAGCGCCAGCCCAAATAATACTTCGGTGAAACGTGTAGTTTGTAGATAGAATGTTATATCTTCGGAGTAACGATTTTAAGAAAAGTGGGCCGGGCGCCTGCTTGCCAAACGTTATCAGTAATTTTATGACAGACCAACAGCAAATCGACAAACCAAAAGAAAGAAGTGCCCTAAGAAAATATTTAGGCAAAGAATTCTTTATTGTTAAGCGTCAAGTTAATTGGTTGTTTGGCGACAACAACTTCGCAAAAGTTGACACTACAATTTCATATGACAACTCTTTAATAAAACATAAATCTTTTCTGTTACGACCACTTAAAGATGTTGAAATGTACTTGCAACACAATAAAGTAACAAATCTTAAAATTGCAATTAGTCACATTGACAAGGTTGTTGTCAAACCCGGGCAGACATTTTCAATTTGGCGACTTGTGGGCAGACCTACAAAATCAAAAGGTTATCTTGACGGTATGACATTGCACAACGGTAAAATTTCCAAAGACACAGGCGGTGGACTTTGTCAATTAGGGAATTTACTTTATTGGATGGCACTTCATACTCCTTTGACAATTAAAGAACGCTGGCGACACGGATATGACGTATTTCCAGACATTAACAGGACAATTCCATTTGCTTGCGGGGCGACTTTATCTTACAACTACATCGACCTGCAATTAGAAAACAATACAGACAAAAATTTTCAAATTAATTTGTGGCTCGACAACGAATATTTGAACGGAGAAATTACTTGCAACACAGACCTAAAAACAAAATACGACGTTTACGAAACAGATCATTTGTTTAAACATCAATGGTGGGGTGGTTACACAAGACACAATAAAATTTGGAAAAAAATTACTACACTTGTTGACAACTGCACGACTGAAGAACTTGTGGCAGAAAATAACGCAATAATGATGTACAGTCCATTGCTTGATAAATGAGAAAAACTACTGATAACAGCACATTTGCAATAGGCGGGGTTTCGTGCTCCGCATATAGTTTTGTGACTATATAAAGTTTGTATCTTCGAATTAACATTTGTGATGAATAACCCGCCTATCGCAAATCTGTAAAACGTTAAGGGTAAATTTAAATAAGTAAACTATAGAAAAATAGTATGAGGATTTCACAATATTCAAATAAGCCAATCAACTTAAATATTGAAAATAATGGAGTTGGATTAAATCATAATTTTATTAATGATTTAAGAAGATCTTTACTCGGAGTTCATTTTCCAAGGCCCAATCAACGAATACAATTTGAATTATCAAATCAAATAATTCAGAGATTTCAATTAGGTTTTCATGCTTTAAGAGTGAACGCAATAATTTACATTGTAGCAATAGAAAGGGAAACGATAAATCCAAATTACCTTTCGATGCCCGAATTAGATAAGCTTGTTGGACACTTTTGTCTTCTTAATTGGTTGCAGGTTCCTGTTTTGGTTTTAGGTATTAATTGTTCTGGAAATTAATTAGCTAGCTAATGGGAAAGAACTTACTTTTGTTAATCACCTTGATCAGCTTTAATATTTTATTGAATGCACAGGGTTTATTCGATAAATATAAAATTGATTTTGATCGACTTCGTCAACAAGAAAAACACGACAGTGCATTGTTTGTTGCCAAACAAATTAATGCTTGGGCATTGCAAAATGAGTCGGATACCAGTTTAAGGTATGCAGTGAGTTTAATATCCATTGGAAGAACTTTCTCTGCCCTTCAGCTATTGGATTCCTCAAAATACTATTTTGATAATGCAATTGCCTTGCTTGAAAAGCAAAGTAGAAGTACTTCAATTGAATACACGGATTGTTTGAGTAGCTTGGGCATATTACTTGGCAATATCGGTGACTTTAAGCACGCCGAACAGAAATATTTATTGGCAATTGATATACGTAATAAATTCCCTACCAAAAAAGGACACAAGCCAAAGTATCAGAATAATCTAGGTTACTTATATCTAAAAATGGGAATGTATGACGAAGCTGAAGCGATGATCCAAGCTTCTTTAAAAAGGTTTGTTGAATTATATCCTTCAGATACTGCAAAGTTTGCTTCTGTATTACACAGTTTAGCGATGGTTTACCATAAAAAGGAAGACTATAAAAAAGCAGATGATTGGTTGTTAAAATGGTTCAGTTACATGGATCGTACGATGGTGTCTAAAGTTACTTATATAGAGGGCGCTAAAGATCTTGTAGTTAATGACTTAATGTTAGGTAAAATAAAGCATGCCGAACAAGTTCTATCGAAGATAGATAGCTTGATTTCAAAAAATACGGAACTTAAAAAAACACTTTTGTATGAGGATGTACTTTTTGCTCATGGTAAATTTGAAATGGCGCAAAAAAAATGGGATAATGCAGAACGATTATTCAACGCGTGCATCCAATTTTGCGAACAAAATAATTTTACCACAAGCCAAGAATATCTCGAGGCCCATATAGAAATGGTGTCGTTATTCTTAAAAGAGGAAAACGTTGGGAAAGCCAAATCATTTTCCCAAAAAGCACTAAGCATTGCCAAAAGAATATACGGTATCCATCATCCTAGTTATGCCTCGTGTTTAAGACAAGAAGCCAATTTATTAAATGTTTACGGTTTATATCAAGATGCGTTAGAGTTATATTTACTTGCTCATGAGATTATGGAAGAGGTCCTTGGCGAAAATTCAAATATCGTTATTGGATTGTGCAGGAGTTTAGGCGTTACATATAGAAAATTAGGTCTGTATAAATCTTCAGAGTATTATGCCCGTAAGGTACTTGATTATTACACTAATAACGAGGACAAGGATGGAGAATCAAGTGCATTAAATAATTTAGGCTACCTATATATTGATTACGATAAATTAGAATTGGCAAAGGAACTAATTAAAAAGGCACTGCTAATTCGAGTTGAAAAATATCAAACTGATACTTCAAAATATTTAAATATCATACA
>SYEI01000195.1 GCA_005800865.1 Bacteroidota bacterium
AATAAAAATTATCCAGAAGAAGTGATTACAGAAGATACTCCGAGAAAATTAAACGTAGATATTTTTATTGATGACAGAAATGTTGGTGGATTTTTAGGATGGAGTGCTACATGGCAAATTCTTCACCCAGAAGGTGGTGATTTTAATCACATGGTAAAAAACCCAGAAGCGCATAATAATTACAAACAAGAAGAAAAATCATTTTTCAAAAAACTATTTGGAAAATAAAAAGTAGAATAATGGTTATATTAAAAAACAGAGAGGAAATTGAATTAATGCGCGAATCTGCGTTAAGCGTTTCTCGTGCACTAGGTGTTATAGCAAAAGAAATTAAACCAGGGGTAACTTCTCTTTACCTTGATAAAATTGCAGAAGAATATATCAGAGATAATGGTGGCGTACCAGGCTTTAAAGGAATGTATGGCTTTCCTAATACGCTTTGCATGTCGTTAAACGCCTCGGTAGTTCACGGTATTCCAAATAACAAACCTTTAGAGGAAGGAGATATTCTTTCAGTTGATTGTGGTGTTATTAAAAATGGGTATCATGGCGACCATGCTTACACATTTGCTATTGGGCAAGTAACTCCTGAAGTTCAAAAACTATTAGATGTAACCAAAGAATGCCTTTATATTGGAATTGAACAATTTAAAAGTGGCAACAGAATTGGAGATATAGGATTTGCCATACAACAACATGCTGAAAATAACGGATATGGCGTAGTTCGTGAATTATGTGGACATGGATTAGGAAAAAAATTACATGAAGATCCAGAAGTACCAAACTACGGAAAACGTGGCGATGGTCCTAAAATTAAGGACGGGATGGTAATTGCCATTGAACCTATGATCAATATGGGAACCCGAAATATTAAGCAATTAAAAGACGGTTGGACAATTTTAACTGCCGATGGAAAGCCTTCAGCTCATTTTGAACACGATGTAGCTCAAATTGATGGAAAACCAGAGATTTTATCTACTTTTAAATACATTGAAGAGGCTTTAGGGATTATATAGACATTTGTCGATAATTGGATAAATTATTATTTGGCTATGTCGCTAAAATTTATTTACTTGCATAGGTTTTTTAGCAATAAACAATTAAATTATGACGATGAACACTAAAAATTTTAAGTTAAATGCCAAAGTAATTGCTTTAGGTTTAGCTTCTTTATTAATTTATTCTTGTGGCGATCCAAAGCCAGCTGATGGTGAAACTGGAGAAGAATTACCTGATACAGACACAGTTAAAGCTGTAGCGTTAAATGTTGGTGGAGAACTATTTAGTATTCCATCTCCTATTCAAACGGCTTTATTGATTCAAAAATCTGGAGTTACTTATGATAAAGCTATTTTAAATGCTGGTAATAAAAACGGACAATATGCTTCTGATTATGCTAGATCTTTAAATTTAGGGATTTATGGTGCTGATTTAGGTTACGTAAGTATGTATAACCAAACTCAAGATGCTTTAGGGTATTTAGGAGCTCTTAAAAATTTAGCTGATAAATTAGGCGTATCTTCTGCTTTTGATCAAAGTACTATGAAACGTATCAACGACAATATCTCTAACAAAGATAGTATGTTGGTATTAGTAGGTATTGCTTACAGAGCAAGTGATGCTTATTTAAAAACAAACAAACGTACAGAAATCAGTAGTTTAATTTTAACTGGTGGTTGGATTGAAAGTATGAATTTTTCTATTTCAGCTTATAAATCAAAACCAACGAGCGAAGTTAAATACCGTATTGCAGAACAAAAACAAGCATTAGGAAGCATTATTAAATTAATTTCTTCTCACAATATGGCTGATGCAGCTGGCTTAGTTACTGACTTGCAAGATTTAGCTAAAGTTTATGAAGGGATCACTACAAAATACAATTTTGTTGAACCAACCACTGACGAAGCTAAAAAAACAACTTACATTAACAGTACCACAGAAATAACTATTAGCGAAGAGCAAATAGGTCAAATAGCTACAAAAATTATGGCTATCCGTGATAAAATTATTAATGTAAAATAATCTTAATTAACTACTTAATTATTATGAAGAAGAATTTATACAAAAGCCTATTAATTTTATCTATCGTAGGTTTATCAACTACAGCAAAAGCTCAATGCGATTCAATTGCTAGCTTATGTTCAAAACACATTATTGCTCAGTTTATTTCTGATGGACAGTCTTACCGTTCATTATTATTAAACTCAGAAGAAATGGCGGAGTTTCACACAACATTTTTTGGAGAAACTACTTACCGTATTGCTGCTTGTAGCGGAAAAACAGATGGTAATTTAATTTTTAATATTTACGATCAAGATCGTCATTTATTATTTACAAATAAAAACTACGCTAATGCGCCTCACTGGGATTTTAGAGTAAAATCTACTTTAGAGTGTACAATTGAAGCTCAATTAGATGCAAATAAAAATGCAGGTTCTGGTTGCGCAGTTATTTTAATTGGTTTCAAACAAAAATAATATTCAACACACAAAACATTTAAAAAAGGATAAAGTACTGTGTGGCTTTATCCTTTTTTGTTTAACATGAAAAACTGATAGAATATGAAATATCCAAGTTTACCTAAATCTAAAAATGGCAATTAATAAACTGGATATACCATATGATATTTAAAACAACAACAACTTAGACATATGAAACATCTTTTTATTGTTTGTTCGTTATTTTTTTCAATCGCATCTTATGCACAAACTACCTGTGCTTATAACTTAAGCGTTGCAACTGCTGCTATCGCCCCTGGAAAAGAAGAATCAGTTGAAATGATGGAAGTTAAAATTAAAAACAACTACCAAGTTCAATTCATTAAACAAGACAAAAAAAATTATCTAAAAATTATCGTTAAAGATGATTTAGGTTTTGGAAAAAAAGGCTCCCTATTATTACAATCTGTAAAAAAACAGATTTATATTAAATCTACAACGCTTAATATAATTGATAAAACCTCAGCTTATTTTATCATTGACTTAAACAACACCTATTATCTTGACAACATTAAAGATTATGGATTAGCGAAAATCATATTTAATGAAACGGTTGAGTTTAGCATTCCTAAAAACGATACTGAACAAATAAAAAAGGCCGCTGAATGTTTCTTTAATATTGTAAAAGATAATATCTGGCCACAAGTTAAGAAGCTTTAACCTCCCACAACTTCGCAATAGGAACGCGGATTAAACAGATGCAACGGATTAATACCGATGAAAATAAAATCTGTTTTTAATTCGTATAATCAATAAAACTCTTGCTGCAATTCCTAAAGCCTAAATAAAAAAGGAACACAGATTAAATACATGTACAAATCAACACTATGAAATCAAAAAAAATCAGTGTTAATCTTTCCAATCTATTCTATCCATGTTCCCATTCAATCATTAAAATTTCAAATTCAATCCTACCATAAAATTGGTTGGTGCAGCAGGCGCCAAATAGTTAGATGAATATATCTGTTTATCACCATTACTATCCGACATTGAATAAGTGTAGTTATATCCGTTAGTTTCATACTGTGTGTTAGACAAATTATAAATCACAGCAATCAAATTAATTTCTTTGATTAATTTAGTATGAATCGTATAATT
>SYEI01000196.1 GCA_005800865.1 Bacteroidota bacterium
AATAAAACATGGGAAGAGTATGTTAAAGAAAAAATACTTTCCCCTCTTGACATGAGTCATACGGTCTTTTCCATAGAAGAACTAGAAAAGACATTGGATTATGCAAAACCTTATAAAACAGATTTTATTAAGAAAACGTTTGAACCTATTGATTTTTACAGGCAAACAAAGGCATCTACACCAGCAATGGGAATCAATTCAAACATTATCGATTTATCACATTGGGTTATTTGTCAATTAGCAACAGGAAAATTTAATCAAAAAGAAATTATTCCTAATTCTGTTATACGGGAAACAATGAAGCCCCTTACAGTAAGTTCGAGCTCTATAAAAGATAAAGAACTATCTTTTGAATTATATGGCATGGGTAGAACATTAAGGACTTACAAAAATCATTTGATGAGCGAACATGGTGGTGCGATCAACGGTTTTAGGTCACAAATAACATTATTCCCAGATGATAGTTTAGGCATTATTATTCTAACCAACTCCGCAGATCATAAAATTGCATCCTTTTTACAATTAGAAATTGCTGATGTCATGTTAAGTTTAGAAAAAACTCAATGGCATGAACGCATTTTAGATAGAAGAAAAAAGGAACTGGAAAAGTAAGTCCTTCAAGGTTAAGGATTTTATACCCTTTGCGAAACTTCCAATAAAAATTAAAACTAAAACATTATGGCTTTTGATGATCTTTCAGTTATTCAACAATACATTTTTGATGCTTGTGGTTTTGATTACACAAAACCTATACAAGAAATAGAAAGCGCAGAATATAATGCTTGTTCTTTTACATTAAATGATTTACACGTAAAATTTAGAACCGCCAAAATTACTCCAACAAAAACTGGGCAATTTGTAACGCTTTGGAAAAGACTAGCCACAGGAATCATTGCGCCTTTTGAAGCTTCAGATTCAATTGACCTCGTTATCATTAGTGTTAGAAAAGAAAATCGATTTGGACAGTTTGTCTTTCCTAAATCTGTTTTATGCAAACAGGGTATATTAACCGTTAATAATAAAGAAGGTAAACGTGGTTTTAGAGTTTATCCGCCTTGGGATGAAACAACAAACAAACAAGCCATCAAAACACAAAATTGGCAGCTAAATTATTTTTTAGATTTATCAAATCACACAAGTATTAATATTGATAAAGCTAAAAGATTGTATGGCGATAGATAACTTTTAATTCTAATTTAGGTACTTAACCAACCAAGTTGATTGTAATGGTTGTTTCCATTTAGTGTTTAATTCTGATGATTGTGTAATGGTATTATCAAACACTAAAGTGTTAGCAGAAATTGTATTTGAATTCAACAAATCTTTTACTTGAGATGCTTTCATAACTTCAACCTGATGATTGTTTTCGTAAGCAACCAATAAACGGTTTAATAATTCTACTGAAAATGCTTGTTCTAACTCTTTTACAAATCGAACTTGTTTATCAATACTGCATCCACTGGCGTTGTATTTATCTTCGTTTACTTTAAAAATCAATAAGCGATTTTGATATAATTCAAAAGAGGCATCTAAACTTACATCGTGAGCTGTCCAGCCGCTTACAAAATTCTGACAACGATTTTTAAAATCAACTAATTGTTCGTTGCTTAACTCTTTACTTAAAGTATAAATCCAAATACGTTCGTCCATAATATTACTCTTAAATAAATTTACATTTTCTACTTGCAAAAGCGCACATGCGTAATAAAATGATGCCATGTTTAAAACGAGAGATGTTTGTTTCTCCATAAGTTCGATCTCTGTACTTAATTGGAATTTCAACAATTTTTAAATTCAATTTATGTGCGCCAAACAATAAATCAAAATCTCCAAAAGGATCAAACTCTCCAAAATATGTTCTATTCTTAGTTAATTTAATGTAGTCTTTTCTAAACATCACCTTCGTTCCACATAATGTATCCTTAAAACGTTGGTCGAGTAACCAAGTAAATACCCAACTAAAGAAATGATTTCCTAAATAATTTAAAAAACGCATCGCTTCTCCCTCCATTGGATATACTAAACGTGTGCCATTAATAAAGTCGCCTTTGCTTCCAGCAATGGCATCATAAAATTTTGGGATGTCTTCTGGTGGAACCGTTAAATCAGCGTCCAAAATCATTAAGATGTCGCCTGTTGCAATTTTATATCCTTCACGCACCGCATCCGCTTTTCCTTTTCCTTTTTGCTGGCCAATTTTTATATCGTGAGTGTCTTTATACTTGTGTTGAATCTCTTGAATTTTTTGCCAAGTGTCATCTGTGCTATTTCCTTCAATAAAAATAATCTCTACATGCTTCCCAAATTTCGGTAAACGGGTAATGGCGTTTTCAATATTACCACTTTCGTTACGGGCAGGAATAACAACTGTTGTAGAGTATTTTGTTTTATAATCGTCTGGATTGCTTAATGGTAAAGCTTTTGCAAACGAATAGGTATTTAAACTAAAGAACCTAAAGAAAGGAAACTTCGCTAAAAACAAATTATGTAACTCTGCAATTAAAGGAATGTAAAAGGGGAAGATAAATCGTTTACTATTTCTATAAACATCAAATCCAGATACAAATAATAAATTATTGACGTCTTTTGTGTTTAACCAATTTTGAGTAGGTGTTTTGGTTTTTAATCCAATTAACTCCGCAAATTTCAATGCGGGTTCCCACAAGGAGTTATAATACTGAACAATTATTTTTGTGTTTGGGTGACATACTTTTTGTACTTGTTCAAATACCACTTGTATATCTTCAACAAAACCAATCAAATTACTTATAATAACAAAATCATACTTTTCCGTCAATGTAATGTTATTAGCGTCCATTAAAACGAACTCAATATTTTTACCTGCGTGTTTTTCTTTAGCCCACGCAATTTGTCCTTCGCTAAAATCAATCCCTGTTTTTTTTCTTCCAGCAATTCCAGCTAATAAATCGCCACTTCCACAACCAACTTCCAAAACAGAGCTATCTTCATGCGAAAAATAATTACAATAATTCGTAATTTCCTTCCAATAATAATTCGATAGTCCACGCCCTTTTCTTTTAGAAGCAATGATGTTAAAATATTCTTTAATGTTTTGCAAAACGTAATTTTTTTAAGAAAGCTAATTTACAAGTTTAATTTAAAAAAGATGCTTAAAACGCCCATATTTATAGTCATATTTTGTATAAAACCTGTAGTTGTGGCTTAGGAATATCATATTCATCCTAATTAAACGGGAAAGTAGCTAAAAGGATTTATAAATTTGTTATGCGTGATTTAATTCAAGAAAATGATAATGAACCTAAAACATCTATGTGTAATAACCATCATCATGCTTAGCAGCATTGTGATGTGTTCTCAAACTCAAAAAAAATCAGTTAACTATTCCAAAAAACCATATTGGATTGAGATGATGAAAGATCCTAAAGCCAACTACTTTGAAACCATCAAAGCGTATGATGCCTTTTGGGAAAATAGAAAAAAACCAAAGGATGAAGATGACATTATTGGGCAATCAAAAACCATTGAAGCAAAACGAGGTTTTTTAAGCCGTTGGTTTAAATCTAAAGAAGAACGCGATGAAGCGGATATAAAAAAATATGCCTTAAATATAAAAAAATTTAAACATTGGAAATTAAAAACAGAACCATACGTGCAAGAAGATGGAACTATTTTAGATGCGGAGGCTCGACTTAAAATATGGCAAGAGCAACAAAAAAATTAAGCTATTAATCAAACTTATTTCATCATGTCATTAAAAATCAAACATACATTAAGCACAATTTTTACTTTACTAACTTGCATCTGTTTTTCGCAGCCAGCAACAACATGGCAACAAACGGGGCCAAACCTTTTCCCTACAAACGAAAGTGGGCAAGTAAACGGTATTGGACGTGTTTGTCAATTAAAATTTCATCCAACCAATCCATTAAAAATGTATGCCGTTAGTGCCTCTGGAGGTTTATGGATTAGCAATGATAGTTCAGCAACTTGGGTAAAAACAGGAACCGATAAACTACCTTCAACAGCCTGCGCATCGGCATGTATCGATTATACTAACGATAATATTATTTATTTAGGAACAGGTGATCCAAATTATTATAGTACAGATTTTGGTATTTGGAAAAGTATAGACGGCGGACAAAATTGGGCTCAATCTACAACAGGTATGGGAAATAGATTACCCATAGAGATTTTAATGGATCCAACGAATCCTAACGTTTTAGTTACTGCTACAGATAATGGGATATATAAATCAACAAACGCTGGTGCTAATTGGAATTTAGTAAAAGCTGGTGGTGACTTTACAGATATGCTTTTTAAACCAGGAAGCACAACTACACTTTATGCCTGCACTTATTCAGAGTTTTGGCGCTCCACTGATTTTGGAAGTACTTGGACACAAATTACAAATGGCGTTGTTATTCCAGGTGGTGGCAGTGGAAACGGTATGCGCTTAGCGGTTAGTGCAGCCAGTCCAAATGTGGTTTATTTAGGAATGATTACAGATGAAGGTACTATTTTAAAATCAACCGATGGTGGAACAAGTTTTACAACAGTATATCATAACCCAACACAAAGTTTAGTTGGGTATGATGCTGCAGGCGGCGGACAAGGCGATTATAACTTTGCAATGACGGCAGATCCAACTAACGCCAATACAGTTTTTGTAGTGGCACATGTTGTTTGGCGAAGCACTGATGGAGGAGTAACATGGACTCAGCTAACAGATTGGTGGGATCAATTACATACAGATATGCACGGTATTAAATTTCATCCAAATTATCCAAACAAATTATTTAATGTAAATGATGGTGGCGTTTGGTTGAGTAATGATTTAGGAGATAACTGGGCGCCAAAAAGCGATGAACTTGGTGCTACTGAAATTTATCACGCAAGCCAGAGTCCAATTAAAAGAGATATGATTAGTATCGGCACACAAGATAATGGAGAATTATATTTTCAATCTAACTCTTGGAGAACCAATAGAGGAGGTGATTGGGGAAGTAGATCATCCTTTGATTACTTAACTAATAATGTCGTTTACTATTATGAAAACGGAAATAGAAGACCTGTTAATGGAAATGAAACTAGCTACAATTTACCATTCACTGCTGATAACAATATCGTACTAGAATTTACAAAAAAAATAAACACTTTAGCATTTAGTGGTGAACAAAATATTTGGAGAACAACAGGCTTAAATAATGCAAGTCCTACTTGGAACCAAATAAGCACATTTAACCAAACTGTTAAAGCCATCAATTCTTCGCAAGCAGATTCAACCATACTTTATGTTATCACAGCAAACAATAAAATTTATAGAAGTGACAATGCGTTAGCGACAACACCAACTTTTACAAATTACACAACGCCGGGGGCAACCAATTTAATTGCAAATATTGCTAGTGTAAAAACTAACTCCAATGTAGTTTATATTTCTTGTGGGAACAGAGTGTATCGTTCGATAAATAAAGGTGCTACATGGACAAATGTTTCTTCAAATTTACCAACGGTAAATATTATAAAAATTTACCATGATGAATTTAGCCCTAACGAAGCTATGTATGTTTGCTCTGCCAATGCGGTTTACTATAAAGATATGAGTATGACGAATTGGGTAAACATTACTTATAATTTACCTTCCGTTGCAAACATTAGAGATTTTATGATGTATAATCCAGGAACAGCGGCAAGTTTATTACGCGTTGCTTATTATGGTAGAGGTGTATGGGAATTACCTATCAATACAAGCTTTGGTCCAGCTCCAGATTTTGCGTCAAACACAAACACCATCTGCGTTAATCAATCGGTAGCATTTACTGATTTAAGTTTTGGAAATCCAACTTCTTGGAACTGGACTTTTGCAGGAGGAACACCATCAACATCTAACCTTCAAAATCCAACAATTAGTTATTCTGTTACTGGTGTGTATAATGTAACCTTAACAGTTTCAAATGGAAGTGGCACAAACTCCACCACAAAAGTTTCTTATATTAATGTCACAGCTCCACAAGCAGTTCCATTTAGCGAAGGTTTTGCAACATCAGTTACACCAGCTAATTGGGAAAATTATGATGCTGGTAACGATGGAACTGTATGGGAGCACAGCACTTTAGCAGGAGGATTTGGCACAAGTACACAATCGGTTTACTTTGACAATTACACTAATGATGTGAATAGAAAACGAGATGAATTGAGAACTCCAAAATATGATTTTAGCACATCTAGTCATCCTATGCTAACTTTTGATAGAGCGTATGCAAGATATGATAATACAAACAATGATACACTTGCTGTTTTAATATCAACAGATTGTGGGACAACCTATACACCACTTTATGTAAAAGGAAACACAGCATTAGCAACTGCTCCAGATAAAACGATTTCACTATTTGTTCCAACCTCAACACAGTGGAAAAGAGATACTATTGATTTATTAGCGTACGCAGGAGAGGCAAGTGTGATGTTTGCATTTCAAAACAGAGGTTTTTATGGACAAGGTTTGTATTTAGATAATATCAATTTATACAATTCGTTAATTACGAATGTTAAAGATTTAGACAACAGAAATAATATAAGTGTATATCCAAACCCAAGTTCAGGAAACGTTACTATAAATATATCTACAGCTACGAAAGAAGAGTATCAATTAGATATTTTTAATGTGGTTGGTCAGAAAGTTTATACAGAACAATTAACAACTTTAAACGGTTCGCTTAAAAAAGAAATTAATTTAGAGTCCTTTGGAAAAGGATTCTATATACTGAATTTTACAAGCAATAAAAAAACAAACAGTATTAAAGTAATTGTGGAGTAACTATAATTAAAACTATTTCATGTTTAATTTATCTGCTAAAAACTTACCCATACTAAAACAAGCTTGTAACAAATAACCGCCTGTTGGCGCATCCCAATCTAACATTTCGCCTAGGCAATAATGATTGGGAAGTTTTTTTAATTCTAAGCTATCGGTTACTTCATCTAACGCAATTCCTCCAACGGTAGAAATCGCATCGTCCATAGGAGCAAAGCTTGTAATGTTTAATGGATAAGATTTTATGCGTTCACTTAAAAATTGAACATTATTATATTCGTCTTTAGAAGAAGAGAGTTTCAATAATTCGATTTGAGTGGTAGATAGATTTATCTTTTTTTTGAGAACTTCTTTGATGGATAATTTGCCTTTGTTTTCTATACGTTCGATGATTTCTTCTAAAGGTAAATCGGGTTTGAAATCAATTTGAATGCTAGCGAATTTATTTTGAATAAGTTGCTTTCTAATCTCAGGACTTAAAGGATAAATACCACTTCCTTCAATTCCAAATTCAGTAACAACAGCCTCTCCTTTTCGAGAAATATTTCCACAAGTAAACCCACAGTTTTTTAAGGGGCTTCCTTGATACACTTTTATAAAAGTTGGATTCCAATTAACCTGATAAGCACAATTAGAAGGGAAAA
>SYEI01000197.1 GCA_005800865.1 Bacteroidota bacterium
AATAATTTATAAACTCAATAAAAACCTTAAATTTACATCATGCAAAAAGACTCCTTTCCGAAATTCAAAGCTTTAATTAAAAAATCAAACAATATTGTAATTGTAACACATTATAATCCTGATGGAGATGCGATGGGCTCATCATTAGCGCTTTATAATTATTTAATTAAAGTTGGTAAAAGTGTCACAGTTATTACACCTAACGATTATCCGGAGTTTTTGCGTTGGTTACCTGGAAATAAAAAAGTAGTTGAATTTAATACCAATCAAAAAAAAGCGGCGACAATCATATCTAAAAGTGATTTAATCTTTACACTAGATTTTAATAATTATTCGCGCTTAGAAGGATTAGGAGAATTATTACAAAACTCTACTGCTAAAAAAATATTAATCGATCATCACCAACAACCTGATACTTATGCTACTCTCATGTTTCATGATGTAAAAGCTTGTTCTACCTGCGAATTAGTTCATGAATTTATTGTTGGCTTAGGTGGTAAAAAATTAATTGATAAAAATATTGCCGCTTGTTTATATACTGGCATTATGACGGATACTGGCTCTTTTCGTTTTGATAGCGTGACACCAAAAACACATTTGATATTAGCAGATTTATTAGCAACAGGCTTGCAACCAAGCGATATTCATAGTGCTATTTACGATACCTACAGCGAAAGTCGTGTAAAATTATTAGGCTATTGCTTAACCGAAAAAATGGTAGTAATTCCCGAATTACAAACGGCTTACATGGCCTTATCTGAAGCTGAATTAAAGAGATTTAATAACCAAAAAGGAGATACCGAAGGTATTGTGAATTATCCTTTCTCTATAAAAGGAATTACCTTTTGTGCATTTTTTAGTGAGGGCGAAGGCAAAATTAAAATATCATTCCGAAGCAAAGGTAAATTTGATGTAAACCAATTTGCTCGTAAACACTTTAATGGCGGCGGACATATCAACGCTGCTGGTGGACGAGGAAACGTAACCGATTTACAAAAAACAGTTCAAGAATTTTTAGCTTTATTACCTGTTTACAAGAAAGAGATTTTAAAGAAGTAAAAAAATAGGAACGCGGATAAAGCTAATGAAACAGATTTTCACTGATTTATTATTTAGAAGAATTGAAAAACATCTGCGTAAATCCCTTTAATCCGTCAAATCTGTGTTCCTATTAAACTAATCTTTAATAAACTTCACTTTAGCTACTGCCCCACTTTGTGTTTTTACAGTTAAAAAGTAAATACCAGTTGTTAAGTTCTCTACCGAAATAGAATTTGTTTGAGTGGTTTCTGATAAAACGACTTTACCTAAAACATCGGTCACTTCAATACTTACAGACGTTTCATTCTCTAAGTTAAATTGTAATGTTGTATTTACAGGATTTGGATACAAATTTATAGAATTTGCCAATGCTTTGTTTTCGTCAATGGATGTTAGCATAGGCAAAGTATATTTATTAAAAAAACGCCAAATTTCTTTGGAGGCATTAATATCTAAATTAGTACCTACTCCACCAAAAGGAAAGCCTGGCCAAGTGTGCCCACCATTGATGATTTTATACAATTCAACTGCACTACCTCCGGTTCCTCCACTATATTTATAATGTTCGGCCGTGCAACCATCCGTTAAGCTAGTATTTGGCACATTACTAAACGTTGGTGTAGCATTACAATTGTTTTTTGTTACCCAATACTTCACAACCGAATCTATTGGCATCATATTTTGCGACATATTTCCAAGGTATGGAACAGTGGCATCGTTAGTGCCATGAATTTGCATCACTGGCACTGGGCGCATTGGATGACAATTAGGACCATACTGTGTTGTAAAAATACTACCTGTGACTGATGCAATTGCTGTTATTCTATTACTTAATTCACACGCCAAGGTGTGACTCATAAAACCACCATTACTCATCCCTGTTGAGTAAACTCTATTTAAATTAATATTATACGTTAAGTCTAACGAATCAATTAAAGCACTTAAAAAAGCAATATCATTCACTAATGCTGATGACAAACCAGCATTCCAAAAGCGTTGACCAGAAGAATATGTCCCATTCGGGAAAACCATTAAAAAGTTAGCCGTATCAGCAATTGGCATAAAATTACTATACAACTGTTGTTGGCTAGCATTGCTGGTATAACCATGCAAATTTAAAATTAAAGGTCTGGCTGTTGTTCCATTGTAAATCGCGGGAACATATAAGCGATAAGAGCGATACTGGCCACCAACATAAATACTATCAATAACTGTAGTTTGTGCTTTTATAGCAAATAAAGTTGAAATAAGAATCAGAGAAAGTAAAGTTTTTTTCATCCAAGTAAATTAAAGTTTATGAATTCTAAATTAGCAAAAAATAGGCAATTAACAAGTCAAATAACTATTAATTTTCCATTAAAATCAGTACTTTCGTTCTCTTAAATTTAACATTTATGGCTAAATTCAAAAAACAAGATGCCCTTGATTACCACTCTCAAGGAAGACCCGGAAAAATTGAAGTAATTCCCACTAAACCATATAGCACGCAAAGAGACTTAACCCTTGCCTACTCACCTGGTGTTGCTGAGCCTTGCTTAGAAATAGAAAAAAACCAAGAAGATGCTTACAAATACACTGCTAAGGGAAACTTAGTAGCCGTTATTAGTAACGGAACAGCTGTTTTAGGATTAGGTGATATTGGTGCCTTGGCATCAAAACCAGTAATGGAAGGTAAAGGCTTACTCTTTAAAATATTTGCGGATATTGATGTATTTGATATTGAAGTGGACACAAAAAACATTGACGAATTTGTAAATACGGTTAAAAATATTGCCTGCACTTTTGGAGGAATTAACCTTGAAGATATTAAAGCACCTGAGTGTTTTGAAATTGAACGTCGTTTAAAAGAAGAATTAAACATTCCTTTAATGCACGATGATCAACATGGTACCGCTATTATTTCTTCGGCTGGTTTATTAAATGCCGTAGAGATTTCCGGTAAAAAAATGAGCGACGTGAAGTTGGTTATAAACGGTGCTGGTGCTTCGGCTAACTCCTGTGCAAAAATGTACATTGCTGTTGGTGTGAAAAAAGAAAACATTTTAATGTTGGATAGTAAAGGGGTGATTAATAAAAACCGTACCGACTTAGATCAATACAAAACATTTTTCGCATCGGATAACACTAAAGTTAATACATTAGAAGAAGCCATTAAAGGTGCTGATGTATTTGTTGGTTTATCTAAAGGAAATATTTTAACGCAAGACATGGTTCGCTCAATGGCTAAAAACTGTATTGTGTTTGCCCTTGCTAACCCTACTCCCGAAATTAGTTATGATGAAGCCATTGCTGCTCGTCCTGATATTATTATTGCAACAGGCCGTAGTGATCATCCTAACCAAGTAAATAACGTATTAGGTTTCCCTTTTATTTTTAGAGGAGCTTTAGATGTGCGTGCTACATGTATTAACGAAGAAATGAAATTAGCTGCTGCTTTAGCCATTGCTTCTTTAGCAAAAGAAAGCGTACCTGATTATGTAAACTTAGCTTATGGTTCTAAAAACCTTGCTTTTGGTACAGAGTATATTATTCCAAAACCTATTGATAACCGTTTAATTTCTATCGTAAGTTCAGCAGTTGCAAAAGCAGCTATTGATAGTGGTGTTGCTAAACGTGTGATTACCGATTGGGATGCATATCGCACTGAATTAGATAACCGTTTAGGAAAAGACAATCGATTAATTAGAAGTTTAGCAAATAAAGCTAAATCAAATCCTAAGCGTGTTGTATTTACCGAAGCAGATACTTATAAAATTTTAAAAGCAGCTCAGTTGGCAAAAGACGAAGGTATTGCTAAACCAATTTTATTAGGAAATAAAGA
>SYEI01000198.1 GCA_005800865.1 Bacteroidota bacterium
ACAAACTCGAAATTTTGAGAGTAAGAAACTCTTAGGGATAGAATAATTAAGATAGGTAAGAACAGATGTTTTCTCATAAAGGCTTTTAAGTTTTTCTATTCTGTAATCACAATCTTCTTTAACTCTACTTTTTGATTTCCAATTAATTTAACGATATACATACCTTCTGCATAACCTGTTAGATCAACCTTTTGTAGGATACCATTAATTTTACTTTCTTTAACTAATTTTCCATTTAAGCTATAGATTTCATATTTGTTAAAGCTTGGTTCTGTTTGAGATATGGTGATGCTATTTTTTGCTGGGTTTGGAAAAATGTTTAAGTCGACTGATAGAATTAGTGATGGTGTTATATTTGTTGAAATTGATTCATTTATTTTTGCGAGATATATGTAATAATTTGCTGATGAAAAATTAGGATTAAATAAAGTATCATTATCAAAAACAATTGAAGAAGCATGATAATAACCAGTTGTAAATATGTTACCTAATATATCTACACCTATAGAGTTAAGATAGTCGTCTCCCTGACTGGCCGCACTTTTCGCCCAAGTTACATTTCCTAAAGAATCTAGTTTTGTTATAAAAATATCTGGAGAACCATTTGCAGTATTAGTTAATGAAAAAGAATCGAAAACTATTGATGTGCCTGTAAAAAACCCACCAATAAAAAGATTGTTGAATGAATCGGTCGTTACAAATGATCCATGATCTATTCCAGTATTTCCAAAACCTTTTGTCCAAATTACGTTTCCGTTCATATCATATTTCACTATAAAAATATTGGCGTTTGTATTTGTATTTTGTATCGTATCGGCACCAAAAACAACATGATTTCCAACAAAGTACCCTACTAGATAAATGTTTCCAGTTTGATCTGTTTTGGCACATGCTAGCCAGCCTGAATTGTAGTATCCTGATGTTTTGCTCCATATTATATTGCCATTAATATTGAACTTTATAATAGCCATACTTGAATTATTATTTGCGACTGTATCCGAATTTGATGTTACAAGTTGACTATAATAATTTATTGATAAATAACTGTTTCCAGTTGCGTCAATAGTTACCGATGTAGAATTATCGTCAGAGTAGCCTCCCACGTCTTTAGCCCAAATTACATTTCCGTTTGAATCGTATCTAGCTATAAATATATCCGAGTATCCCTTATTTACTAGCGGATAAGTTTCAAAATACATGGTGTTATTTCTATAATTGCCACTAATGAATACGTTATTTGAGTTGTCAACACAAATGCCACTTGCTTCTTCTGGACCAACTCCCCCTGCACTTTTAACCCAAATTACATTTCCGCTTGAGTCCATTTTTAATATAAAGACATCAGAACTTCCAACTGCGGTTAAAGTATTTGTTCCAAAAGTTATTGTTGAGCTATAGTAACCTGTAATATATATTGACCCATCAGTACCTACAGTTATGGCATTCCCGAAATCATTTCCAACATTTCCCGCATTTTTAGCCCATATCACATTTCCGTTTATATCATACTTCACTATATAAATATCAAATGTTCCCGAAGTCCCAGAATTTATTAATGTATCTAATTCAAAAATTATAACGGGTGTTGAAAAACCGCCTGTAATGAAACTATTCCCTATATTATCCACGGCTATACTATTGCTTGAACGATTAGTTCCTGCGGCGGTTGTAACTTTACCCCAACTCCAAACTGGAACCTGAGCAATGGAATCGAAATGAACACAAAGCAAATATATTAGTATTAATTTTTTCATAGGTATGATAGAGTTATTTTTAATAATTAGATTTTATCTACTCAACCACCACAATCTTTTTAAACTCCACTTTTTGGTTACCAATTAATTTTACAATGTACATGCCTTCTGCATAGTTAGTTAAATCAACCTTTTGTAGGATGCTATTAATTTTATTTTCTGCAACTAACTTTCCGTTTAAACTATAAATTTCATACTTATTAAAAGTTGGTTCTATTTGCGAAATAGTGATACTGTTTTTTGCTGGGTTAGGAAAAATTCTCCATGTGTAATCTGCAGATACAGATTCTTGTATGCTTGTTGGCATACCATCGTATTTAATTTGTGCGTGTTGTGCGCCGGTAATTAAATTTGCTAAACTATCTCCACCTACTAAGGCAAAAGCAATTTTCACTGATTGTCCTGGGATTAATTGCACTGGACCAGAACTCATTACATTCATCACATCTACACCATTACCAGCCACACCAGCTGCTAAACGCTGAGTAGATAAACTTAAATATTTATCTTTAGTATCCGAGCCATTTGCAAAATCTAATCCGCCATTACCTCCCGTAACATGGTCCACTGCATAAAAATTTGGAGGCGCCGTATTGGTTAATAATTTTATACCAGCGTATTTTCCACCTGCAGCTGTGTAGTAACTGTAGCCCATTTTTGTGCCAGCATCATACGCACTTCTGTTTTGCGCGTAGGTGCCACCGTCGATATCCCAATCAGCAAAAATACCTGCGTACATGTTTTTGATAGTATCTGTGGCGTGTGTATTTGTAATGACGTATTCCCAAATAACAAATTGTGTATTTGGCACAGCCGCCCAAGCGTATGTGTTTTGGTCAATATCAATGTTTAGTGGGTTAAAGGATAGGTTATCTTTTAATTTTGCTTTCGTATCAAAGTCAGAAAACATCGAAGGAATTTGTAGTGCAATTCGATTTGTAATTCCAAAGTCGTTATCAGAAGGATTACCATTTAAACCTCTCACGCAATCAGATACTTTTGTCGTGTCGCTACCAATCATCAAACCTGCTTCATATAGCAACTCTGTGTTATTGTATTTAAAACCTAAACCTTGCCCTTGAGTATCTTGGTTGTAACCAATTTTTCCTTTACTGGTAGCAGTTGTAGCCACATCATTAATATCGATATTAATATAATCTACATTAATATATACGGTAAAAAATTGTTTAGCTTGATAAGCACCATCGCTCATTGCTACTTCAAAACTAATAGCTTGATTAATTGGAATAGCACCAGTTAATTTAAAAGTAAATGGATCTAACGAATTTGTGGCGCTTGCTAAAGTATTGATGGCGCCTAAAGACGTTGTGTTATCTATTGTTACAGCATAAGCAGATAAAGGCGTAACTGTAACGTTTAAAGCAGAGGTTGGATCTAAATAATTAATAAAATTTCCTGCAATAAATAAAGTGTCGCCATTAATAAATGACATATCATTATGATCGCTTACAGTTTTGCTAATCATCACCACACTTGGTGAAGCAGGATCCGTTAAGGCACGAAATAAATTAATTCTTCCTGTTCCTAGTTTGTTAATGTAAGTAGGATTTGCTGCATAAATATTATCAGCAGTTACTTTTAAACGCTCACCAACTTGCAAGCCGTTATAACTTGGAAAATGATTTTTAACGATTCCTGCCGCTCCAGCAACTACAGGAGATGACATCGAAGTACCTGACGTAGTGATGTAAAAACTTCCTGGCCAAGTAGAGTTGACATTGTCGCCAGGTGCGCAAACGTCAACCATATAACCATAGTTAGAATTAGAAAACTTAACGTCGTTTTGTGAGGTATTAGCAACAGACAATACATAATTATAGGCAGCTGGATAAAAATCTCCGTCAACTCCATTATTTCCTGCCGCACAAACCACTAAGCAGTTTTTATTGATAGTAGCGTAATCAATAATATCTTGTCCAAACTGACTAGAGCCACCACCGCCCCAAGAGCAATTGATAATTTGACAACCATGATCGGCTGCATATTTAATGCCTTCGTAAGCTTGCGTTAAAGCACCAGCCGCATCAGAAATTTTTACAGGTAAAAATTTGCAATTAAAGCCTGTGCCAGCTCCACCTATATTGTTATCAGCACTTGCCGAAGATAATCCACTTACATGAACTCCATGTGCATTGGCATTCCAAGACGCATCTTTATCATTTTCGCCTAAATCCCAACCCATGTAGTTATCTATAAAACTATCGCCGTCATTATCAATCCCATCATTTACATCTGCATAATTACGCTTGACGTTATTAAATAAATCAGGATGTGTAAAATCATTCCCCGTATCTGTAATTCCAATAACGATAGATGAATCTCCTTTGTTTATATCCCAGGCATTAAAGGCGTTGATGTTTAATAAATGGTATTGATTAGTTGGATTGGCTAATGGATCGTTTGGAGAATAATTTATTTTAGGAACAAAATGCGGTTCGGCATACACTAAAATGTTTGATAGTAATAATTTACTAATGGCTTTTTCTAATGAAAGACTTGATGTATAATTTAATTCGTACACTAACGATAAATCTGCATAACGTTGTCCTGCCGAATTGAAAGGAGTTTCAGGGGATTTATCTAAAGGAAATTTTTTATGAAGATTAGTTGCGCTAATAGCTGTTGCTAAAGAATTAAACAAAGGATGATCAATTTTTGTAGACGAACATACGCTAGCAAAAGCAGGTTTTACTTTGATGATAATCGTTTTTGCTAAGTATTCATCCGCAGGTAATGTTGCTGGCAATTGATAGGATTTTTGTGCTGTTAGTTGAATACTAACTAGCATTACCAAAATTGTTTTTAAAAAATGTTTCATCTTTTTTAGTTTTAATATTAATCTAACAAATAATTGTGGTGTTTGTTGTATTTTTCTAACGTGCGAATACCAGAAGAACTAATATGTTCAAATTCTTTATCGCAAAAGATATTGATGATTTTAATATCTGGTTTTAACTCTTGTATGTAACGGTATTGATTTTGTTCGTAGTTAAAATCAGTCGAGTTTCTTAAACCTCTTACTACAGTGACGTCATAATCAAACGATTCGATATGATCGGTTAATAGGTCATGGTATTCAGTTTGTTGACGATTAGCAATGGTTTTTGGAACAGGCCAAGTGCGAACGGTTTTATCAGGATTTTTACCGAAAGCAATAATGACTTTATCAAATAATTTTTCGGCTTTTTGTAATACGTTGTAGTGTCCTTTGTGAAAAGGATTAAAACTACCAGCAAATACTGCGATTTTCGGTTTATATGTTTTTACGTAATCATGTAATGCCTGTATAGAAGCATTTTCGGTTTGCTTTTCTAGAAATACTAAACGTTGTTTTTGATACTCTAAAAAATCGTGATGTTGATGTAAAGCAAATTCTTTTCGCTCTAATTCTAGCAACTCAGCAAATGTGCTATTTGGGTTTATGGAAGAAAATTGTATCATCTTTTATATTTTTAACCGCAGAGCTCGCAAAGTGTTCTCGCAAAGATCGCGGAGTATATATTTTTTCTTTTTTCTTTGCGCAAATATCTCAGCGTTCTTTGCGGTTAAGCTTTTTTCTTTAAATAAAACAAAGTACTGCAATTTGTTTTTTGTAAAATTTTATTCGCTTGTTCTTTAATACCTTCAGCTGTTACCTTTTGGTAATTTTCTATTTCTAAGTTTATCAAATTAGCATCACCTAATAATTCCGAAATAGCCAAGTTGGTGGCTTTATTTAATACATCTGCTTCGCTATAAGTTACAGTTGATTCTATTTTGTTTTTACATTTTTGTAATTCATCAGCAGCTACTAATTCGTTTTGCATTTTTGCAATTTCAGCATCAATACCAGCTTCTGCTTGTTCAATCGTAACGCCGTCATTAATTTTTCCTGAAATCACAAACAAACCTTTATCAAAATCGCCCATCACATAAGCATTAATATCGCTAAACAATTGTTTGTCTTTAATTAGGTTTTTATACAAGCGTGATGAATTACCTCTCGATAAAATATCAGATAATAAATCTACCGTATGATATTCTTCGTCGTTACGAGCACACATGCGGTATGCTCTGTAAATACTACTAATTGGCACATCGCGTTCAACGGTTAAGCTTCTGTATTCAGTTTGTGGCGGTTCTGCTGGTAAATTACGTTTTGGTTTCATGCCAGCATCGATGGGTTCAAACCATTTCTCCGCTAACGCTTTTACTTGCTCCACTTCTACATCGCCCGCTACAACTAATACCGCATTGCTAGGGTTGTAATGTTCATTGAAAAATGCTTTTACATCTTCCATCGTCGCATCTTCAATATGCTTAATTTCTTTACCAATAGTTGCCCATTTGTAAGGATGCACGTTATAAATCAAAGGGCGTAATAACAACCATACATCGCCGTAAGGCTGGTTTAAATAACGTTGTTTAAATTCTTCAATTACGACACTGCGCTGTACTTCTAAGCTTTTTTTATCAAATGCTAAACTCAGCATACGGTCGCTTTCTAACCAAAAAGCTGTTTCTAAATTTTCGGAAGGAACCGTGCAGTAGTAATTGGTAATATCGTTTGTTGTAAAGGCATTATTTTCTCCACCCACGAGTTGTAATGGTTCGTCATAATTGGGAATATTGATACTCCCACCAAACATTAAATGTTCAAATAAATGGGCAAATCCTGTTTTATTTTCATCTTCATCACGGGCGCCAACATCATAAATAATATTTAAGCAAGCCATTGGCGTACTTTTGTCTTGGTGAACAATGACAGTGAGGTTATTTTTAAGTTTAAATTTTTCGAATTGAATCATAAAGGTTTTAGAACTAAATTGAACTTAAAGATAGTAAAAAGACACGATTAATAAACCAAAAACCCTATTTTTAAATTCTGAAAATGGAACTCTGGGAAAAGATAAAAAAGTATGAAAGTTTACACATTGTTTTTTGGTTAATAAAAGACAGTTGTTGGATGCTTGAGTTTAAATGGTTGGGAATACTAATGGTCATTCCAACATTGTCTATCGCAGGAATAATTGTTTATATTACCCGCAAAACCGTAGATGTTTTCTTGAATTTAGCTATATTATTTTGGATTTCAGCCAATAGTTTTTGGATGTTTATAGAGTTTTTTACTAGTGGAGAATTGAAATATTGGGCATCTATTCCCTTTGCATTGGGCTTTATTTTTGTGGGAATTTACTACTACAAAACCCTTATTTCTAAGACTTCTGCTCATAAATAGTAATTGTAGATTTTTCTAGGACAAAACTCGTCTAATTTCTTGTTCTAAAGCCATAAAAACTATTATATTAGTCACTTCAATTTTAAAATCATTTTCCTATGGAAACTACACCATATCAATCAACACATAAAATTCGTATTGTAACAGCGGCCGCTTTATTTGATGGGCACGATGCTGCAATTAATATCATGCGTCGTATCATTCAATCAAGCGGAGCAGAGGTTATTCACTTAGGTCACGATAGAAGTGCGCAAGAGGTTGTAAACTGTGCTATTCAAGAAGATGCAAACGCCATTGCGGTAACAAGCTATCAAGGTGGACACGTAGAGTATTTTAAATACATGTACGATTTATTGAAAGAGAAAGGCTGCGAGCACATCAAGTTATTTGGTGGTGGCGGTGGAGTAATTCTTCCTGAAGAAATTGAGGAATTACACAACTATGGCATTGCTCGTATTTATGCGCCAGACGATGGTCGTGCAATGGGATTGCAAGGAATGATCAATGATTTATTACGTCAGTGTGATTATGCTACTGGTACTAATATTAAAAATGATGTGGCTAAAATTGCGGAGAGAGATTATAAATCAATTGCTCGTATTATTTCTGCAGCCGAAAATTTTAATGAAGAAAATATTGGTTTATTAAATGAGTTAAAAGCAAAAGCAGAAAAATCGGCAACACCTGTGTTAGGTATTACGGGTACTGGTGGAGCTGGTAAATCAAGTTTAGTAGATGAATTAGTACGTCGTTTTTTAATTGATTTTAAAGACAAACAAATTGCAATTATTTCGGTTGATCCATCTAAACGTAAAACAGGCGGTGCTTTATTAGGCGATCGTATTCGTATGAATGCGATTAAGAACGATCGCGTGTATATGCGTTCATTAGCAACTCGTCAAAGTAATTTAGCATTAAGTAAATACGTGCAAGATGCGGTTAACATTTGCAAGGCGGCTAATTTCGATTTAATTATTTTAGAAACGTCTGGTATCGGACAATCGGATACAGAAATTATTGAACACTCTAATATGAGCTTGTATGTAATGACTCCTGAATACGGAGCAGCCACTCAGTTAGAGAAAATTGACATGTTAGATTTTGCTGACATTATTGCGTTAAATAAATTTGACAAACGAGGCGCATTGGATGCGATACGTGATGTCAAAAAACAATACAAACGCAATCATAACTTATGGGAAATTGCCGATGAAGATATTCCCGTATTTGGAACAATCGCTTCTCAATTCAACGATCCAGGCATGAACCGTTTATACAAAGCGGTGATGAATACAATGGTTGAGAAAACTAGCAATACAGCTTTAGCTTCTCAGTTTCATATTACCGAAGAGATGAGTGAAAAAATTTACATCATTCCTCCTTCCAAAACTCGTTACTTATCAGAGATTTCTGAAAACAACCGTAATTACGATAAGAGAGCCAATGCACAAGCAGAGGTCGCTCAAAAATTATATGGTATTCAAAAAACCATCGAAACGATTACTGAATCTAAAATGGATGATAAAGATCGTTTAATTAAAGGTTTGCAAGAAGCATTTGAAAAAACAAAATTAGATTTAGATCCTCGTCACTTATTAGTAATTGAAGGTTGGGAAGCAAAGAAGAAATTATACAGTAGCGAATTCTATGAATTTAAAGTACGTGATAAAGTATTAAAAATCGAAACGCATTACGAATCTTTATCTCATTCAAAAATCCCAAAAATTGCTTCGCCAAAATATACTTCTTGGGGAGATATTTTAAAATGGACTTTGCAAGAAAATTTCCCTGGAGATTTCCCATACACAGCTGGTATTTATCCATTTAAGCGTGAGGGCGAAGATCCAACACGTATGTTTGCTGGCGAAGGTGGACCAGAAAGAACCAACAAGCGTTTTCACTATGTGAGCAAAGGATTACCTGCTGCACGTTTAAGTACAGCTTTTGATAGCGTAACGTTATATGGTAACGATCCAGATTACCGTCCAGATATTTATGGTAAAATTGGTAACTCAGGTGTAAGTATTTGTTGTTTAGATGATGCGAAGAAATTATACTCTGGGTTCAATTTAGCAGACCCTAAAACATCGGTATCTATGACCATTAATGGACCAGCGCCAACGATGGCGGCATTTTTTATGAATGCAGCAATTGACCAACAATGTGAGTTATACATCAAAGAAAATAAATTAGAAAAAGAAGTAGAAGCAAAAATCGCTGCTATTTATAAAGCAAAAGGAACGGTTCGCCCAACTTACCAAGGCGAATTACCAGAAGGTAATAATGGTTTAGGCTTAATGTTATTAGGTGTTACTGGAGATCAAGTGTTACCTAAAGATGTTTACGAAAAAATTAAAGCGACTACTTTATCACAAGTGCGTGGCACCGTGCAAGCCGATATTTTAAAAGAAGATCAAGCACAAAACACTTGTATTTTTAGTACAGAGTTTAGTTTACGTGTGATGGGTGATGTGCAACAATACTTCATCGATCAAAAAGTACGTAATTTCTATTCAGTTTCTATCAGTGGTTATCATATTGCAGAGGCAGGAGCCAATCCTATTTCTCAATTAGCATTTACCTTAGCTAACGGATTTACGTTTGTAGAATACTACTTAAGCCGTGGAATGAACATTGATGATTTTGCGCCAAACTTGTCTTTCTTCTTTAGTAACGGTATCGATCCTGAGTATAGTGTGATTGGCCGTGTAAGTCGCCGTATTTGGGCTAAAGCCATGAAATTACGTTACAATGGAAATGAAAGAAGTCAGATGTTGAAATACCATATTCAAACGTCTGGTCGTTCGTTACACGCGCAAGAAATTGATTTTAATGATATTCGTACAACTCTTCAAGCGTTATATGCGATTTACGATAACTGTAATTCATTACACACCAATGCGTATGATGAAGCCATCACAACGCCAACCGAAGAATCAGTTCGTAGAGCAATGGCTATTCAGTTAATTATTAACCGTGAGTTAGGTTTAGCCAAAAACGAAAACCCGTTACAAGGTTCTTTTATTATTGAAGAATTAACGGACTTAGTAGAAGAAGCAGTATTAACCGAATTCGATAGAATTTCTGAACGTGGCGGTGTTTTAGGAGCAATGGAAACCATGTACCAACGCGGACAAATACAAGAAGAAAGTTTATACTACGAAACTTTAAAACATACAGGTGAATATCCAATTATTGGTGTCAATACGTTCTTATCAAGTAAAGGAAGTCCAACCGTATTACCTCGTGAGGTGATTCGTTCGACTACTGAAGAAAAAGAATACCAAATTACCATGTTAGCAGAGTTACACAAAACACATGCAGATAAACATGATGAAATGGTTAAGCGATTACAAACAGCAGCCATCCACAACAAAAATATTTTTGCTGAATTGATGGATGCTGCTAAGTTTATGAGCTTAGGCGAAGTAACCAAATGCTTATTTGAAGTAGGCGGACAGTACAGAAGGAATATGTAATATTTTAATTTGTCAGACTGAGCGGAGTCGAAGTCTCGATAGTTTTCTTCAAACTTAAAAATTAAAGCCCTCGCAATTTGTGAGGGCTTTTTATATTGCAATTTTTTTTATATTTATATAAACATTTTTTACTTATGGTATTTCGTATATTTTTTACTTGCTTTTTATTTTTTTTATCTAATGTCGCTGATGCGCAAAATATAGATAGTCTAAAACATTTGCTTGCTACTGAAAAAGTAGATACGAGTTATTGTAAGATTTTGAATTTGATGATTGATGCTGAAATGGATGAAGAAAGGTGCTTTGAATATTCCTTACAACTAGATAAAATTTGCAATAAAAATTTAGCTGATAAAAACTTAAGTAAAAAGTCACGTAATTTTTTTTTAAAGCATAAAGCGATTGTTTTTAATAATTATGGAATAAAGAATGAAACAGAAGGCGATATACCCGCCGCTCTCAATAATTATAATCAAAGCTTAAAAATTCGTGAAGAACTTAATGATAAAGATGGTATTGCATCGTCGTTAAATAACATCGGGTTGGTTTATAGTAATCAGGGCCTAACAGACCAAGCTTTTACCTATTTCAATAAAAGTTTACAAATAGCAACTGAGGTTAATAATAAAGAGAGCATTGCCTCTACTTTAAATAACATGGGTCTTACCTATAGTAACTTAGGGGATATCCCAAAAGTATTGGAATGTTACCATAAGAGTTTGAAAATCCGCGAAGAAATTGGTAATAAAGAAGGTATTGCAATTTCTTTAAACAACATTGCTTTAGTTTTTGTTTCTCAAGATGATATTAAAAAAGCGTTAGAATATTATCAAAAGAGTTTAAAAATAAGTAATGAGATAGAAAATAAAAAACTTATTGCCACTACACTCAATAACATTGGCTATATGTATAAAAACCGTGAAGATTATTCCAAAGCTCTTGAATATTATTTTCAAAGTTTGAAAATCAGAGAGGAGTTAAATAATAAAGTGTTAATCGCTACTTCGTTAAATAATATTGGCATTATCTATAAAAATCAGGAGGAGTACATAAAAGCTATGGACTATTATTCAAGAGCATTAAAGTTAAGTGAAGAAGCGAATAACAAGGAAGGCATTTCTAATTCTCTTAGCAATATTTCAAATTTATTGTTTAAACAAGAAAAATTTAAAGAGGCTCAGGTCTATGCAGAACGTAGTTTAGTTCTTGCACAGGAAATTGGCTATCCATCAAATATTAAATCAGCAAGTGGTAAGTTGAGTAAGATTTACGCTAAAACTGGTAATTATAAAGGAGCTTATGATATGCAGGTTTTATTTAAACAAATGAGTGATAGTATAAGCAACGAAACTACTCGTAAGGAAACAGTAAGAAGTCAATTTAAATATGAATATGATAAGAAAGCAGTGGCTGATAGTTTGAAAACTGCTGAAGAAAAAAAGGTGGTAGCGCTTCAACTAAAGCAAGAAAAGACTCAACGTTTAGCGTTATACGGTGGATTAATTCTGGTATTTATCTTTGCTGGCTTTATGTTTAATCGTTTTAAAGTAACCCAAAAACAGAAAAATATTATTGAATTAAAAGAATTGGAAACACAATTGCAAAAAAACATTATTGAAGAAAAACATAAAGAGATTCAAGATTCTATAAATTACGCCAAAAGAATTCAATATTCACTATTAGCTAGCGAAACCTTATTAAATGAAAATTTAAAAAACTATTTTCTTTTTTTTAAACCAAAAGATGTAGTTAGTGGCGATTTTTATTGGGGCGCTTCATCGGGCTCAGCCACCAATAAAAAATTTATTTTAGTAACAGCAGATAGTACAGGTCATGGGGTTCCCGGTTCCATTATGAGTATGTTAAATATATCTTGTCTAAATGAAGCTATCAATTCAAATAAACTAAGTCAACCAGCTGATATTTTAAATGCCACTCGTAAAAAAGTAATCGAACATTTATCAAATGACGGAAGTGAAGAGGGAGGTAAAGATGGTATGGACTGTAGTTTAATGGTGTTTGATTTTGATAAGAAAAAATTAAGTTATTCTACTGCAAATAGTCCTATTTGGATTGTTCGGGTTTCGACGGGTTTAGATTCCGTGGAGTTTATTTCTCTAACAACCGATAGAATGCCAGTTGGGAAACATGAAAAAGATTCAGTCCCTTTTAGTCAGCGCGAATTTGACTTACAATCAGGAGATATGGTTTATACTTTAACCGATGGTTTCCCAGACCAATTTGGAGGAGCAAAAGGTAAAAAATTTAAGTACAAACAATTGGAGGAATTATTGATGTCTATATCCCATGAGTCCATGGAAATTCAGAAACAAAAACTTGAAGAGGTTTTCGAAAACTGGAAAGGCAATTTAGAGCAGGTAGATGATGTGTGTGTTATTGGAGTGAGGGTTTAATATTTTAAATATAGGTCAGATGAAATTATTGATTACGATATTATTTTTATTATTTGTGCGTAATATATATTCACAAACAACTCCAACTGTTGCGGCAGCAGTATCTTCTACGGCGAACATTAACTATAAAAGAGCAGACAGTATTGCTTTAAACTTCCAACGTAACAAATATTATTTTTATTCGGAAACGGCGCAGGAACTAGCAGAAACATTTACTACTGAGCGAGAAAAATGTAGAGCCATTTTTAGATGGGTTGCCAATAATATAAAATTTGATTGGGACGTGAGGAACGATTATAAAAAAGATAGAGTAGATCCTTTAGTTGTATACAAAACAAAGAAAGCGGTCTGCGCTGGTTATGCTTCTTTATTTCAAGCGATGTGCGAAGAAGCAAAAATTAAATGTTTGTACATTACGGGAGACGCGCTTCCTGGCCATGATCCCCACGCATGGAATATGGTGAAATTAGATGGTAGTTGGTATGTGATGGATGTAACGTGGGCAGCTGGTTATGTGAGCGGTGTCATGTCTGGATCTAAGTTCACTAAAAATTTTAATGAAGAATGGTGGATGGCTGATTATACAAAAGCTATTAAAACTCATGAATCGGAAGATATAAACTGGCGATACTATATAGTTGGGGAAAAGGGAAGTGAATAATTAGCCACGTTTAGTTTAATTCGTAATGGCTATATGGAGCTCCTTAAATTTTGTTTAAGCCGTTTATCCAATATTTATAGAAGTATTTGTTTTTTGTTTAATTTTGCCAAAACATTAATATAAAAATTATGAAAAAAATCCTTTACGTGATTATTGGCATTTGCGCCTTGTATTTAATTCTATGTTTCTTTGGTCCTTCAAAAATTAAAGTAGAACGTTCAATAGATATTAAAACTACATCTGTTGCAGATCTTCAACATAAATTAGCTGATTTAAAATTCTTTCATGATACATGGAGTCCTTGGACTAGAAGAGACCCAAATATGATGACAATTTACACCGGAGTATGTTGTGAAGCAGGAAGTACTTACCGATGGGAAAGTGAATTGGACAGTGTAGGAAAAGGAACAATGACCTTTAATAAATTTACACCGGATAGTGTTTTATTGACTTTAAATTTTGATGGCATGGGGGATAATGAATTATATTTCATTACTAAGCCGGTTAATGATGGAAGCATAAATGTTACCTGGGGTGTGATATTTGATATAGGTTTCTTTGGTCGAGTTCCAATGATGTTTATCAATATGGATAAAATGATAGGGCCAGATTATGAAAGAGGTTTAGCAAATCTAAAAAAAGTTATCGAATCAATGCCAAATGAAACAACTACTAATTATGAAGTTAAAGAATTAACTTGGGACGCTAAAACATTTTATGGAGTCAAAGATAAATTATCATTTGATAAACTGCCAGTTTTCTTTGGAACATCTTATGGAAAGATTGGAGAAGCATTAGGCAAAGCAAAAGCTCAACCCATCGGAATGCCAAAAGCTATTTATTTTACGTTCGATGAGAAAACGATGATATCAGATGTAGCTGCTGTCATGGAAGTTGCTAATGGGACCAAGCTAGAAGGTGTCGAAAAATTTGAAACACCAGCAGGTAAAGTGTTATTGATCGAATATTTTGGAGCCTATGATAAGTCAGCTAACGCACATTATGCGATGGATGCTTATATGAAATCAAAAGGCTTAACACAAACTTTTGTTTTAGAGGAATATGCCAATGACCCTATGACAGAAAAAGATACTGCTAAATGGCAAACTAATATTTTTTATATAGTGAAATAAAAAGTAACAATGATGATTTTAAAAGCCCTCCCTCAAGTGAGGGCTTTTTTATTATATTTATATAATGAAAAGAATATTGTCTTTTATAGTTGTAGTTTTTTGTTTGAGCTTTATTTCTAAAGCTCAAACAATAGATTCGTTAGTTTATTTGCTCGATAAATCGGAAGCGGATACGATTGCAATCAGAATTAAGGCGAGAATTAGCTGGGAATATCGTGGAGAGGGTAATTATCAAAAAGCCATTCGCTACGCAGAAGAAGCCTTGACAGAAGCTGAATACATAAAATTTAATACTGGTATAGCAGACGCTTGTAATGCCTTAGCGGCCATATATGATGAACAAGGGCTATATCCTAAATCTCTAAAATATTATACACGTACCATGAAAATTCATGAGCTGCAAAATGATGAAGCAGGTATTTGTAGAGATTATAATAATATTGGTTTGTTATATGAAAATATTGCTAATTATAACACGGCTTTAGATTACTACAATAAAGCTTTACGAATCGCTTTGAAATTGAAAAAACAACAAACAATTTCAGCAATTTATTTTAACATGGGTGCTGTTTATACCTACATCGAAAAATATGACGAATCATTAGATTATTATTTTAAATCATTAGAGATTGATAATCAAATACGAGATGAAATTGCTATTTCTGATTGCTACACCAACATAGGTATAAATTACACTTATTTAAAGCAGTATAAAAAAGCCTTAGAATATTGTAATAAAGGTTTAAAAATGAAGCATATTTTAAATGATCAAAATGGGGTTGCTGCTAGTTATATCAATATCGGAGATGTTTATTTTAAACAAGATTTATACGAGGTTTCTAAAACTTATTTTGACAGTGCCTTAATAGTTAGTTTGAAAATTGGTTCTGCTGATAATTTAAGACTTGCGTACGAAGGCTTAGCAAATGTTTGTAATCTTACTAAACACTACCAAGAAGCATTTAATTATCATGTGAAATTTAAACAAGTTACGGATAGTATGTTTAATGCAGAGAACAGCGAGGCAGTTAACCAAATAAAAATAAATTATGAATTAGAAAAAAAGGAGGCTGAAAAGGCTCAACAAAAAGCTTTGACTGATTCAGATAAGAAGCGGCAAAATATTATTATACTTTCAGTTGTTTTAGTGTTAGTAATTGTTTGTGTGTTCTCGTTATTCCTTTTTAAAAGATTTAAAATAACCAATCAACAAAAAGAAATTATTTCTGAGCAAAAAGAATTGGTGGAGGAAAAGCAAAGAGAAATTTCAGATAGTATTAATTATGCCAAACGAATTCAAACTTCTTTTTTAGCAAATGAATTGGAGTTTAAGAAATATTTCGACGATTACTTTATATTATTTAACCCTAAAGACGTTGTGAGCGGTGATTTTTACTGGACTGCTTCCGTAGACTCTAAATTTTATGTAGCGGTAGCAGATTCAACAGGACATGGGATTCCTGGCGCTTTTATGAGTTTATTGAATATTTCCTTATTAAATGAAGGAGTGCTTAGCAAAAATTATACGTCAACAGTTGATATTTTAAATTTTGTGAGACGAATTTTAATTCTTGGATTAAAGCCAGACGAATCTGGTCAGGGTGGAAACGATGGAATGGATTGCGTTTTATTTTCTATTGATTTTAAAACATTGGAAATGGAGTTTTCTGGTGCGAATAACCCTTTATGGATAGTTCGTGAAGGAGTAATCATAGAACTAAAACCCGATAAAATGCCCGTTGGTAGATCTCCTAAGGAGTTTGTATCATTCACTAGTCAGAAATTTCAAATGCAAAAAGGCGATTTGATTTATAGTTTTACCGACGGTTACGCTGATCAGTTTGGTGGAGAAAAAGGGAAGAAATTTAAATACAAACAATTAGAAGAGATGCTTCTAAA
>SYEI01000199.1 GCA_005800865.1 Bacteroidota bacterium
GATGGTAATAACGCTATCGTAACAAAAACAAATTAAAAAATAGTGCGTATTCAAAAACTCACTAAACTTTAAATAAAAATAAAATGGCAGTATATAAATTTAAATTATTTATAGAAGATAACGAAGACATTTATCGAGAAATAGAAATCCTATCTGGACAAACCTTCGAGGACTTTCATAACGCTATACAAGATGCTTACAAGTTTGATAAAAAACATGCGGCAGCTTTTTTTGTTAGCGATGATTACTGGAGAAAAGATCAAGAAATTACATTGCGTGAAGAAGATTTGCCGCTAGAAGAAGAAGAAATCCGAAAAGGTGTTTCTCCTAAAAAACTAATGTCGAAAACAAAAATTGCGAAATACATTGATAGTCCGCGTCAGCGTTTTATGTATGTATTTGACCCCGCTGTAAAATGGGCATTTTGTATTGAGTTAATGAAAATTTTACCCGACAATCCAAAAGGTACTTACCCTGCTTGCGTAAAATCTATTGGTAATCCGCCAAAACAATACAAGCAAGCACAAATGGCAAAAGGTGAATTAACTGCTGATCAACAAATGGCAACGATGTTAAACGATCCAGAAATTGCAGATGAAAGCGAAATTTACAAAGCAATAAAAAATGATACTGTAGGAATTGACGAAGGCGACTTAAATCATTTGGAAGGTGAAGAAGGAGAAGATGTTGGTGAAGAGGAAGATGAATTTGGAGGAGATGATGATGATATGGACAATGATGATGATAACGAAATCCCAGAAGATTATGGGCATGATGAAGATTAATAAATAGGTTGTTGGTATTAAAATAAAAGGTATTAGAAAAAAAATTCCAACAACAAAAAACAAATAACAAAACAAAAATAAACTATGCAAACCAAAGAAACAGCAAATGCAGCTTACCAAACGCAACTAAACGATTGGATTGTTCAAGAGAAAGCAGCGATTGAATTAATTGGAACTATCGGAAAATTATGGTTCGAAAAATCTATTGAATTAATTTTATTCAGAAATCAATTAGTAGATAGAAGTGTAAGTGAAATGATGAACTTACATTTATATGCTAAAAATATTGTCAAAAAAACAATCTCTGTAAATGACACATTAGCAATTGCAACTGCTATTAACAATGCAGATGTTTGTCCGTCTAGAATTGATATTGGAAAATTAGCATTTGAGTACCAACAAGAAATTGCAAACTTCAAATCTGTGGATGAGTTTATTGCAAATAAATTAAAAGATTTAATTGGTGCAAAAACAACTATTACTCCTAAAGACGTTATATTATATGGTTTCGGACGTATTGGTCGTTTAGCAGCTCGTGAGTTAATTTCTCAAGCTGGTAAAGGTGAGCAATTGCGTTTACGTGCTATTGTAACTCGTGGTAGCAGTAATGATGATATTATTAAACGTGCTGATTTATTACGTACCGATTCTGTTCATGGTGTTTTCCCTGGAACTGTTATCGAAGATTTAGAAAATAAAGCCTTAATCATTAACGGCCATACGGTTCATATGATTGATGCAAAAAATCCTGAAGATGTGGATTATACAGCTTATGGTATTGATAACGCTTTAGTTATTGATAACACGGGTGTTTTTAGAGATGATGTAGAATTAAGTCGTCACTTAAAAGCAAAAGGTGTAAGTAAAGTATTATTAACTGCACCAGCAAAAGGGAATGTACCAAACGTTGTTCACGGTATTAACCATGAAACAGTTGACGTTAAAAACGGACAAATTTTCTCTGCGGCTTCTTGTACTACTAATGCTATTATGCCAATACTTTATGTAATTGACAAAGAATTAGGAATTCAAAAAGGGCATATTGAAACAGTTCACTCATATACGAATGACCAAAACTTATTGGACAACTACCACAAAAAATACCGTCGTGGTCGTTCGGCAGCATTAAATATGGTTATTACCGAAACTGGAGCGGAAAGCGCTTTGAAAAAGGTATTACCACACTTAGCAGGTAAATTTACTGCTAATTCGGTTCGAGTACCAACCCCAAATGTATCATTAGCTATTTTAAATTTAAACATCAATAAAGAAGTAACTCGTGATGAGGTAAACGAAATCATTCGTAAGTATGCTTTAAATGGTGCTTTAGTAGAACAAATTCAATATGCTTTCAGCAACGAATTAGTATCGTCTGATGTCATTGGAAATCCTTGCCCTTCAGTATTTGATAGTAATGCAACTATTATCTCTCCAGATAAAAAGAGCATTGTATTGTATGTATGGTATGATAATGAATATGGCTACACTCGTCAAGTAATTCGTTTCAGTAAACATATTGCAGAAGTAAGAAGAGCAACTTATTACTAGTATTATATATCATAAATTTTATTTTGCTTTTATAAGCATCAAAAAACACCTGTCGAAAATAACGCGACAGGTGTTTTTTTTGTAAAAATGTGCCTTTAACATTTAAATAGAAATTAGTTTTTATCAGTCTATTTAAACAAATCCAATTTTGTTGAAAACTTAACTATTGAGTTTAAATCTCCCTAAATTAGTTAAACGATTAATTCAATGAGTAAAACTTAAACTTCAATGAGTAAACTTATTTTTTTCGATAATTTCAATTTTACTTTGATATATAGTCAATTTTGAAATTGTAAAACCTGTAGATTTTTAGTAGATTAGTTGCAATTTAATTTGCATTTTTTCTATTACACACTACTTTTTACATGAAAAAATTACACAAAAACTTATTTTATACTGTATTTTTTGTATTAACTCTATTTTATTCTGGTAATTTGAAAGCCTCCCATATGGAAGGTGCTGATTTACGTTTTAAATGTCTAGGCGGGAATTTATATGAAATAACATTATCTTTTTATCGAGATTGTTCGGGTATTTCACATCCTACAAGTGTTACAATTAACATTGCATCAGCTTCTTGCGGTCAAAACTTAACATTGACGGCAAATCAAACATCAGTTGCAGAAGCATCTCCTTTATGCCCCGCGCAATTGAGTCAAAGTACTTGTAATGGTGGGACTCTTCCTGGAGTACAATTACTTACGTATGTAGGAACCATTACATTGCCAATGGCTTGTAATGACTGGATTGTGTCATGGACAGACGGAAGTCGCAACTCTGCGGTTACAAATTTGGCAAATCCCAGTTCGATGAATATGTATGTAGAAGGAAGAATCAATAATTTAAATGTTACTTGCAACAACTCACCAGATTTTACAACACCACCTGTACCATACATTTGCGCTGGCGTTCCTTACCAATATAA
>SYEI01000200.1 GCA_005800865.1 Bacteroidota bacterium
AAAGAAACCGTTTCTCCAACAGGCACATCAATAAATGAAGATGCTGTTCTGAAAGCAAAATTATCAATTAATTTGATAGCGCTAGGACCAGAAGTTGGTGATTGAACATACACATCTACTTGAGTAGCTGCTAAATCAGCACTATTGTGAATTGCTTGTAAACGAGTAGAAGAAATTGTTGAAGTTGGTAATGGAATTAAAGCTCCACCTGCTGGTAATGCAACGTATAATCCAAAAGCTGGACCGTTGCTGTTTACAGTTGGATTTAAGAAACCACTTGCTACAACTGTTAAAGCAGCACCACCTAAATTTAATGTTTGCAATGGAGCTGAATATTCTGCTACTACGTTTTCAGAAAATTCATCACGAACTTGAAGCTTATAATTAGCAGTTGCTAAATTTAAGTAACCAGCAAAAGCACCATAACTAGCATTGTTTACGATAGCATTTGGAATAAAAGGATTTGTACCAGAAAAAGGAACGACTACATCCACTGTTGGAGCATCTGTAGCACCATGATAAACTAAAACATCTGTAATAGAAGCTGAAGACGAACGCTCTTTTGCCATGGCATAGGCTGCAAGGTTAAAAGGAGCAGCTGTACTATTTGGAGTATATCCTGATCCACTAACTAAACCAGAAGCAATTAATTGATATTTATTAGCTGCAGATAAATTATAGGTAAAAGTCGCTAAGGCGCCAACAGCACTTGTACTAGTTGGAGCAGCAATAGATAAAGTAATTGTTTCTCCAGCAGGTACATCAATAAATGATGAAGCTGTTCTGAACGCAAAATCATCAATTAATTTGATAGCGCTAGGGCCTGAAGTTGCTGATTGAACGTACACATCTACTTGAGAAGCAGCTAAATCAGCACAGTTATGAATTGCTTGTAAACGCGTTGAAGATACAGTGCTGCTTGGTAATGCTAATAAAGCACCACCTGCAGGCGTAGCTACATATAAACCAAATGCAGGTCCATTATTATTTGCTGCAGGATTTAAAAAACCACTTGCCACAACTGTTAACGCTGCACCACCTAAATTTAATGTTTGCAATGGAGCAGAATATTCAGCTACTACACTTTCAGAAAACTCATCGCGTACCTGTATTTTGTAGTTTGCAGTTGGTAAATTTAAATATCCAGCAAATGCGCCATAACTTGCGTTGTTTACTAATGCATTTGGAATAAAAGGATTTGTACCTGTAAATGGAGCTACAATGTCAACCGTTGGAGCATCCGTGCTACCATGGTGAACTAAAACACTAGTGGTAGTTGCGTTTGGAGCTGCAGATAACGCAGTAGTGAATGTATTTAATGTAAATCCCGCTGTTGTATTTCCAGGATTGTATCCACTAGCACTTACAATACCATCAGCTACAACAATATTACTAGAACCATTGGCAAAGTTTACTGTAAAAGTAGCAATGGATTGAGCAGATGAGGTAGATGTTCCTGGAGCTACACCAATTACAATTGGCACGCCAGCAGGAATATTTGTAAATGTTTGGGATGCAAAACGAAATTGTAAATCGTCGATTAATAATGCAGTTCCTGCATAAATATCAACGGTGGTTGCAGCTGCATCTGCAGAGTTATGAATAACTTGTACGGATGCTGTTTGTGCTTTTAGTGAAGTTGCCATAGAGCCTAGTAGTATAGCACTTCCAATCATTAATAAGTGTTTTTTCATGTTTTTTAGATTAGAGTTATATCAGCCAAACACGATCTTTTTGATTTTGTTTAACAAAAAATAAAAAAGATTAAACAAGATGTCTGATTTTATCTAAAAAGTGAGCAAAAAAAAAGACCGATTTATTCGGTCTTTTTAAAATATATATTTTGCTTTTAATTAAGCATTAACTCCTTTTAAAACTGCAGCCATAGTAATACCAATAGCAGCAGGGCTATCTACTACGTGAATACCGCACTCACGCATAATTTCCATTTTAGCTTGTGCTGTATCATCATGTCCGCCAACAATTGCACCTGCGTGACCCATAGTACGGCCTTTTGGAGCTGTTTGCCCAGCGATGAAACCAACTACTGGTTTTTTGTTTCCGTTAGCTTTAATCCAACGAGCAGCATCTGCTTCGTAGCTTCCACCAATTTCACCAATCATAACGATAGCGTCAGTTTCAGGATCGTTCATTAATAATTCAACTGCATCGCGAGTTGGTGTTCCAATAATTGGATCTCCACCAATACCAATAGCAGTACTAACTCCTAAACCAGCTTTAGCAACTTGGTCAGCAGCTTCGTAAGTTAAAGTTCCTGATTTAGAAACGATACCGATACGTCCTTTTTTGAATACAAAACCTGGCATGATACCAACTTTTGCTTCGCCAGCTGTAATTACACCTGGACAGTTAGGCCCGATTAAACGGCAAGCTTTTCCTTTTAAATATTCTTTAGTAGCAATCATGTCTTTCACAGGAATGCCTTCTGTAATACAAATAATAACTTTAATTCCTGCATCAGCAGATTCCATAATCGCATCAGCAGCAAAAGCAGCTGGTACAAAAATGATAGATACATCAGCACCTGCTGTATCAACAGCTTCTTTAACTGTATTAAACACTGGTCTGTCTAAGTGTTTAGTACCACCTTTTCCTGGAGTTACTCCACCTACTACGTTTGTACCATATTCAATCATTTGTGTAGCGTGAAAAGTTCCCTCTCCACCTGTAAAACCTTGAACTATAACTTTTGAATTTTTTCCGACTAAAACGCCCATATTATTTTAATTTATTGTTTAGATACTAGTTGTTGTGTTTTTAATTGATGCGCTAATTTAAACATAAATTCGTGTTTTTTGACAACATTTTATCATTTTATTATGCGAAAATAGTTTTTTGTGATTTTTGTGTCTAAAACGCACGCTATTGTGCGCTAGGCAAAGAAACTATAATAAATTTACTATATTAGCACTATGGCAAACTATACCTTAAATAATGATACAATTGCTGCATTAGCAACTCCACACGGACCAGGAGCTATTGCCGTTATACGTTTAAGTGGAGAAAAAGCCATTGCCATTGTTGAAAAAGTATTCTATACGAAATCTTTAAAGCATAAAGCACTGGCTAGTAAAGCTAGTCACACGGCTCATTTTGGATTGATAGTCGAAAATGACGTGATTATTGACGAAGTTTTAGTAACAATTTTTAAAGCTCCAAACACCTACACGGGCGAAGAGATTGTTGAAATTTCTTGTCACGGTTCGATGTTTATTCAACAGCAAATTTTGCAAGTATTATTTAAACATGGTGCTCGTCCTGCACAGGCAGGCGAATATACGTTACGTGCTTTTTTAAATGGTAAGTTAGATTTGAGTCAGGCAGAAGCCGTGGCCGATTTAATTGCTAGTAATTCGGCAACCTCGCATCAAGTGGCCATGCAACACATGCGTGGTGGTTTTAGCAGTAAAATTGCCGTGTTGAGGGAGAACTTGTTAAATTTTGCCTCTTTAATAGAACTTGAATTAGATTTTAGTGAAGAAGATGTGGAGTTTGCCGATAGAACTGATTTAAAAAAATTAATCAATACTATTTTATCGATTATCGAAAAACTGATTTCAAGTTTTGAAGTTGGTAACGTCATTAAAAACGGAATTCCAGTAGCTATTGTTGGTAAACCTAATGCAGGAAAATCTACTTTACTAAATGTATTGTTAGAAGACGATAGAGCCATTGTGAGTGAAATTGCAGGTACTACCAGAGATACCATTGAAGAAGAATTAATTATTGATGGCGTGTTGTTCAGATTTATAGATACGGCTGGTATTAGAACTACCACTGATATTATTGAGCAAATTGGCGTCAACAAAGCCTTTGAAGTAATTAAGAAATCAGCCATTGTGATTTATTTATTTGATACGCATGAGCTGAGTAGGGGAGATTTAGAATTAGAAATGAATGTAGTGAAAGATCATATTGGTACTTCGCAATTATTAGTGGTAGGAAATAAAATTGACTTTGAAGTTTTAGAGGATTTGAAAAAAGAGTTTGCCGACGTGCCAAACATTTTATTTATCTCAGCTAAAGAACATAGCAACATTAAACAACTCAAAGATACCTTAGTAGGTTTATTTGATACGCGTACGGTTAATACAACCGATACCATCGTCACCAACTCGCGCCACGTGAGTTCGTTAAATAATGCGCAAGCGGCTTTAATAAAAGTAAATGAAGGTTTAAGTACTCATATTCAAAGTGATTTTTTAGCCTTAGATATCCGTTATGCTTTAGAAGCTTTAGGTGAGATTACAGGACAAGTTACGAATGATGATTTGTTGGGGAATATTTTCTCGAAGTTTTGTATCGGAAAGTAACCTACTTTCTTTTGTCTTCCAAGCCCTTGTTTTTGTTGATATTTTATGATTTATCTTTCTTTTATTTGTTGCCCAACCCTTCTTTTTTATCTATTTTTGTTGTCATAATGTTGCCTTATTTGTTGCCCTATATTATATGGG
>SYEI01000201.1 GCA_005800865.1 Bacteroidota bacterium
CAAAATGGTTTAAAGTTACATCCTTGTGCTACTTATGAAGCTATGGAAGAAGGGTTTAAAGCAGACCCTAGTTTAAAAGCAAGATATGAAGCATCTCAGGCGCAATTTGAATTAGATTATGCTGCTGAAATAAATAGAGTTAATACAGCTGCAAAGGTTGCTGTTCCTGTATATACGATTCCTGTTGTATTTCACGTAATGGGTAATTTAAGTGTAACAGATCAAGCTTTTGCTACTTTAATGACTTATGTTAATAACGATTATGCTAAAACTGGTACTGACGTTGGAACAATAAATTCTAGTTTCGCATCTTTATATGTGGATTCTGAAATTAGATTTGAATTGGCAAAAAAAGATCCTAATGGAAATTGTACAAATGGGATTATTCGTCATGATAACGATAATCCAACTTGGAGTCAATCAAGTCCTGCTTACTTATATTCAGGAACAGGAACTAACCGTTGGCCAACAAACAAATATTTAAATATTTATATTGTTGAATGTATTTCTAGTGCAACAATGCCTTGCCCTCCAACTGGAGCATATATTGGTGGTTACACTTATTTACCAGGAGGAACTACATATACTGCTAATGGTAATATGGGCGATGCTATTGTAATGTTAAGAAATCAAGTTAACGTATCTGGACCTTCAGATGCTCGTACAATTAGTCATGAAATTGGTCACTGGTTAAATTTAGCTCATACCTTTGGTTCTTCAAATAATCCACAATTTGATCCTTCTAATATGCCAACAGGTCCGATTTCTTGTACTACAGATAACGTAGCAGATACGCCTCCTACAGGTGGTTATTTTTCCATTTGTACTCCTAATGCTTTTGATTGCTCAACACCAAACATTGAAAATATTATGGATTATGCTTCTTGCCCTAAAATGTTTACTCAAGGTCAAGTAACAAGAATGAGAACAGCTTTAACGAGTGCAACAGGTGGAAGAAATAATTTATGGTCGGCTACAAATTTACTAGCTACAGGTATTACTCCTGGTTACACTTGTGCACCTGTTGCAAATTTTGAAGCAAATAAACGTGCAGTTTGTGCAGGAAACTCTTTTACATACACTAGTTTAAGTCAAGTAGGTACAAGTGGTGGTGTTTCTTGGACATTCCAAGGCGGTACACCAGCAACTTCAACTGCTACTTCTCAAGTAGTAACTTATGCAACTCCTGGTACTTATTCTGTTGCTATTACAGCTACTAATACTTCTGGTACAAATACAAAAACGGTTACATCTTTTGTTACTGTTGTTAATCCTGTTGGTGGTGTTCTTGTGCCAGATGCTAATAGCTTTGAGGCAGCTACCTTACCATCAAGCATCACGGTAACTAATTTAAATGCAAGTTCTCCAACTTGGATTCAAAATACAGCAGTTGGTGCAAATTCAACGGCTAAGAGTATCTTTATTAATAATGCTTCTTCAAGCAGTACTCCAGGACATGTTGATATTTTTGAAACGCCAGTATATGATTTTTCAACAACATCTAATATTACATTGTCTTACTATTATGCTTATGCAAAACGTTTAGCAACCCAAGCAGATACTTTTAAAGTTCAATATTCTACAGATTGTGGTGGTACTTGGGCAAATATTATTGGTGTTCCTACAACAGCCCAAATGGCAACAGCTTCTGGAAGTGTAACAACAACAGCTTTTGTGCCAACTGCGGCGAAATGGATTTTAAAAACGCATGCTCCTGCTTTATTAGGAGTATTAAATAATAAACCTAGTGTGAAATTACGTTTTGTGTTTACTAGTGATAAAGTAGTTGGAAGATCTAATAATATCTATATTGATCAAATTAACTTAACAGGAACTATTTTAACAACAGGTATTTCTGAGATTGAAAAATCAATGGAGTTAGTGATTTATCCTAATCCTACGGCTTCAACCGCTAATGTTGATTTTAATTTAGAGCCTAATAAATCGGTTAAAATTAATTTAGTAGATATCATGGGAAGAGTATTAGAAGAAACTACTAAAACAGCTAATAACGATGGACGTATTTCGCATACAATCAATCAAGGTGGTAATTTAGCATCAGGTATTTACTTTGTAAATATTGATATTAATAACCAACGTATTTCTAAAAAAGTAATTATTGAGTAATTAGTTTTTAATAAGATGAAAGCCTCCCAATATTTTGGGAGGCTTTTTTTATGCTTAAACAAAACTGTTATTTATCAACTAATTTTCAACACCATAGCAAGTTTCAACAAAAAATGTAAATATTTGTTATGTACTTATAAAAACAAAAGATATGTCTGAAGAGATAGAAAGAACAGAAAGAGAAGATTTATTTTCTAAGGCCGTAAAAGCTGGAAAACGCACGTATTTTTTCGACGTGAAATCTACAAGAGGAAACGATTACTACTTAACTATTACTGAGAGTAAAAAGCGTTTTGGTACTGATGGTAAGTTTACTTACGAGAAACATAAAATCTTTTTATACAAAGAAGATTTTGAGAAGTTCATGGAAGGTTTAAACGAATCGATTGAAGTGATTAAAGAAAACGCTCCTCCAATTGTGGAGAGAGAAGCATATTCCGACAGAGAATCTTCTTACTCAGATAAAGGAACATCTTCATCCAATGATGATGTAAATTTTGATGATTTAGGAAAATAATTTCTTGTCACTTATATACTATTTAGCAGTTATGTAACGTTGTTATATAACTGCTTTTTTATTTATAGCGTTCTTTTGGTTACCAATCCGTGTTATACTTACTAAACCTTATTTTATGGAAACTCAATTATTTTATCCGCACTTACAGTGGAACTCAGCCAAGAAATTTTTACTACGCTTCGCTATTATTTTCTTAGGATTGCTAATTATGCCAATCTTATCTCTTGTTGGCGAAGATTTTTATCCATGGGTGGGTTCAGCTATTTTACAATTAGAAAAACCAATTACTGTATTTCCTAATGGTAGTGGCGACACAACGTATAATTACGTGGAAGTATTAACTTGTTTTGTATTGGGTTTTTTAGGAGCTAGCATTTGGTCTATCTTTAATAAAAAAGAAAACAACTATGATGCCTTAATGCACTGGTTCCTTATTTTTTGTAGGTATTATGTGGCAGCCTCATTAATTGGATACGGTTATGCGAAAATATTTTATAGCCAATTTCAGCCGCCAACCTTATGGAAATTAGTTCAACCACTTGGCGAGTCATCACCTATGGGCTTAGCATGGACTTTTATCGGTTTCTCAAAATCTTATACGGTGTTTTCTGGCTATGCCGAATTTATTGGAGGTGTTTTATTGTTACTCAGAAGAACGTCGGCTCTTGGAGCATTAATTGGTTTTGTGGTGATGTTTAATGTGATGTTAATGAACTTCTGTTATGATATTCCTGTAAAATTATATTCCACACAATTAGTAGTATTGTGCATCATTATCCTCTATTTTATGGGGCATAATTTAAAACTAGCGCTTCTTAGAAACAGAGCTACAACTCCAGTTGAGTACAAATCGCTTTTTTCTAAAAAATGGCTAAAGATATCTCGCATCGTAATAAAAAGTGTCATGATTTTTTATGCCATTATTTGGAGTGGTTATGAAACATATGAAATGACTAAAGAGTATGGCGCCGATGCTCCTAAAACAGCCTTATATGGTATTCATAAACCTACACAATTGATAAAAAATGGCGACACGCTACGAACATATTCCGACTCTGCGGAATGGAAATATTTAGTAGTTGAGTATGAGGGAATGGCTTCGGTACGCCAATTAAACGACAGAAGTTACCGTTTGATTTTTAATGTAGATACCATTAAAAAAATGGTGACTACTAATCTGCAAACAGATACAACGCATAGTTACGAATTGGCTTATAAGCAATTGAACGATACCACGCTTAACTTAAAAGGTGTTTTTATGAAAGACACGATTGATTTTACCTTTCATTCGGTCAATACAAAATCGTTTCGATTAATGAATCGTGGGTTTCATTGGGTGAATGAGTATCCTTTTAATAGGTAGTATTATAAGGTTTTTGGCCTGTCCCTGCGGGGTCGGGCTGGCCCGCTTCAATCTTTTATTTCACTGCGTTACGTAAAAGGATTTTCGCTTGCATCCCTCACGCGGGCTTATGTTTCAATATTTGGGTTTAAGCCTCTAATTTGCTGCATGCCCGCGTTAAGGATTGCAGTGAAAATCCTTTTTTATGAGGGACGAATAAAAAAGATTGAAGCGAAAAGCCTGACCCGACTAGAAGGAGGGTAACGCCCAAAAGTTTAAAATAGAGTATCATTGCATTTATTCGAAAACTTTTTGCCGTTTTATACCCTAAAAAAGGTAATTTATTCCTAAATTCGTAACGCAAAAACTAAACAATTAACTAATTCTATAAATCTCTAACTATCCTTTACTATGGCATTTGACATTGAAATGATTAAGAAGGTTTACGCTAACATGCCTGCACGCATTGAAGCAGCGCGTAAAACCTTAGGTCGCCCACTAACTTTAGCAGAAAAAATCTTGTATTCGCATTTAGATGCTGATATGAAATTAACAGATTACCCTCGTGGTGCTTCTTACGTTGATTTTAATCCTGATAGAGTTGCTATGCAAGATGCAACAGCTCAAATGGCTTTATTGCAATTTATGCAAGCTGGTCGCCCAACGGTAGCTGTTCCTTCTTCAGTTCACTGCGATCACTTAATTCAAGCAAAAGCAGGTGCTGCAACAGATTTAGATAGAGCAAAACACGAAAGTGAAGAAGTTTTTGATTTCTTAGCTTCTGTATCCAATAAATACGGTATCGGTTTCTGGAAACCAGGTGCTGGTATCATTCACCAAATTGTATTAGAAAACTACGCGTTCCCTGGTGGAATGATGATTGGTACCGATTCTCACACAGTAAATGCTGGTGGTTTAGGTATGATTGCTATTGGTGTTGGTGGAGCAGATGCTTGCGACGTAATGGCTGGTTTACCTTGGGAACTAAAAATGCCAAAATTAATTGGTATTAAATTAACTGGTAAATTAAACGGATGGGCAAGTGCTAAAGACGTTATCTTAAAAGTAGCTGGTATTTTAACTGTAAAAGGTGGTACTGATAAAGTTGTTGAATATTTTGGTGAAGGTGCTATTTCATTATCTTGTACTGGTAAAGGAACTATTTGTAACATGGGTGCTGAAATTGGAGCAACCACTTCTACATTTGGTTATGACGAAAGTATGAGCCGTTACTTAGCTGCAACTGGTCGTGCTGACGTAGCTGCTTTAGCTGATGGTATAAAAGAACATTTAACAGGTGATGCAGAAGTATATGCAAACCCTTCTAAATATTTTGATGAAGTTATTGAAATTAACTTATCTGAGTTAGAGCCTTATGTAAACGGACCTTTTACTCCAGATTTAGCAACACCTATTTCTCAATTAAAAGAGGCTGCTGAAAAAAATGGCTGGCCTTTAAAAATTGAAGCAGGTTTAATTGGTTCTTGTACAAACTCTTCTTACGAAGATATTTCTCGTGCGGTATCTCTTGCAAAACAAGTATCTGCTAAAGGATTAAAATCTAGAGCAGAGTTTATGATTAATCCAGGTTCTGAGCAAATTCGTTACACCATTGAGCGTGATGGTTTCTTAGATGTGTTTGCTGAAGTTGGTGCTACGGTATTTACTAACGCTTGCGGACCTTGTATAGGCATGTGGGATAGAGTAGGTGCTGAGAAACAAGAAAAAAATACCATCATTCATTCTTTCAACCGTAACTTTGCAAAACGTGCGGATGGAAATCCAAATACTTACGCATTTGTTGCGTCTCCTGAAATAGTAGCTGCAATGGCTATTGCAGGTGATTTAAGTTTCAATCCTTTAAAAGATACATTAACTAACGATAAAGGTGAGCAAGTTAAATTAGATGAGCCAACTGGTTACGAATTACCTCCTAAAGGTTTTGCGGTGGAAGATGCAGGTTACCAAGCTCCAGCAGCAGACGGAAGTAAAGTACAAGTATTAGTAAGCCCAACTTCTAAACGTTTACAATTATTAGATCCATTTGCAGCTTGGACAGGTGTTGACTTTAAAGGCTTAAAATTATTAATTAAAGCAAAAGGTAAGTGTACAACAGATCATATCTCTATGGCTGGTCCATGGTTAAAATTCCGTGGTCACTTAGATAACATTTCTAATAACATGTTGATTGGTGCCGTAAATGCATTTAACGATAAAACGGATAACGTAAAAAATCAAATTACTGGAACTTACGAAGGTGTGCCTGTAGTACAACGTGCTTACAAAGCTCAAAACATTGGGTCGATTGTAGTAGGTGATGAGAACTACGGTGAAGGTTCATCTCGTGAGCATGCAGCGATGGAGCCTCGTCATTTAGGTGTGAAAGTGGTATTAGTAAAATCATTTGCTCGTATTCACGAAACTAACTTAAAGAAACAAGGCATGTTAGGAATTACATTTGCTAACAATGCTGATTACGATAAAATTAAAGAAGACGATACAATTGATGTATTAGGTTTAACAACATTTACTCCTGGACAACAATTAACGATTGCTTTAAACCATGCAGATGGCAGCAAAGAAGAATTTAAAGTTAACCATAGCTATAACGCTCAACAAATTGAGTGGTTTAAAGCTGGTGGCGCTTTAAATATTATTCGTGCTTCTGTGAAGGCGTAATTTTTTCAAACTAAGTAAATTTAAAATCCCTCTGTTGTTTAACAGGGGGATTTTTGTTTGAACAAGTAATTTTTGTTTTGTAAGGAGATATAGATATATTTAAGTAATAGTAAATTATGAAAAAAACGCTTTCACTATTAATCGTATTTATACCTATGTTTTTGTTTTCTCAAACAAAAGAGGAGGATTTAATTTTTTTCAAAATTGATAGTTTGAAAAAAGTGGCTATTGGACAGAAAAATGATACAAATAAAGTAAAAACGTTTTTTAGAATAGGTGTAAGCTATAGTGAATTATTAGAGAAATATCCTGGATTAAATGATAGTATTGATTGTTATTTTTCAAAATCTGAAATATTATCTAAAACTATAAAATTTCAAAATGTCTATGCGAAAAGAGTTTTACGGTATTGTAGGTATATAGATTTATACGTCAGTAAACCAAGCCAGGAGGCAGTTAGGAAAATCAGACTTTGCTATCAAGCTATTAAAATATATAGTGAAATAAAAGATACAACAAATTTGATTGGTGTATATAATAATTTAATTTTTCTCTATAATACTATTGGTGATTACGAGAAATCATTGCAATTATCTAGAACTGTTTTACAAATACTTATACATGTAAAAGATGAAAAGCAAATTATATATGCCCTTGAAACCCTTGGAGACTCTTTTTATCAATTAAATCAAACTGATAGTTCTTTATACTATTATAAACTGATATTTAAAAAATTAGAGACATTGTCCTCAGATATTAAGCGAGAACTATTTGATATTAAAGTTGGAATAATAAATGATATATGTGATTTATATTCCGAAAAAGGAAATTATAAAAGAGCATTGCTTTTCTTTAAAGAAAATGAGGGTGTAGTTTTGTCATGTAGCGATACATTGGAAGAGCAATTATATGAGATTGTTCGCGCAGGCAGCATTATAGGAAATGCGTATATGCAGCTTAAAAATTATTCTTCTGCCGTTTCTTGTTTTGAGAATACAATAATTAGATATAATAATGGTATTGATATTTATCATCGTTCCTGGGAAGAGTTGTCGAATTTATATTATCTCTATGGGTCAACTCTTAAAGAAATGAACTCGTATCCAAAAGCCATTGAAAAACTTAATATGGGTTTAAAGTATGCTGGATCTAATTACTCTAGAAAAGCAGAAGTGTTAAGTGAGTTAGCGGATACA
>SYEI01000026.1 GCA_005800865.1 Bacteroidota bacterium
ATTGATGCATCTATCGAAGGAAAACTTCGTGCTTTATATGAATTACAAATTATCGATTCTAAAATTGATCGTATCCGTACCGTTCGTGGTGAGTTACCTCTTGAAGTTCAAGATTTAGAAGATAGCGTTGCTGGTTTAGAAACACGTGTTACTAACTTAACTCAAGAATTAACTGAGTTAAAGGATCAAGTTGCTGAGAAAACTCAAGCAATTAAGGATTTTCAAGCTAACATCAAAAAATACGAAGCTCAACAAGGTAAAGTACGTAACAACCGTGAGTACGATGCAATTTCTAAAGAAATTGAGTTCCAAAATTTAGAGATTCAATTAGCTGAAAAACGTTTAAAAGAAAGCAAATTTGCAATCGAATCTAAATCTGAAATCGTTGAAAAATCTCAACATGATTTTTCTGAGCGTAAAAAAGATTTGAAATTAAAAAAATCTGAATTAGACGAAATCATTGCAGAAACTGAGAAAGAAGAAAAAGACTTGATGAAAGCTTCTGAAAAAGCTACGGAAGGTATTGAAGAAAGATTAGTGAATGCATACAGAAGAGTTCGTTCAAATACTCGTAATGGTTTAGCAGTTGTTCCAGTTGAGCGTGATGCTTGCGGAGGTTGCTTTAACAAAATACCACCACAAAAACAGTTAGATATCCGTATGAATAAAAAGATTTTAGTATGCGAGCACTGTGGTCGTATTATGGTTGATCCTAATATTATTCCATCAGAAGCATAATCTTCTCATATTATTAAATAAAAAGAGCGAGATACACATTGTCTCGCTCTTTTTTTGGCCCTATAAATTTGTACTATAAAATCATGAAACAGTTCCTTCAATCAAAGCTTTCAAAACTAATTAATGCCCTTTGTTTTGTATTTAGCTTTAAAAGCTAACAACCAATTAACTTAGATTATTCCTTTACAAACTTGCTATTAATAACTCCTTCGGTAGTTTTAATAGAAATAAAGTAAACCCCATTTGCCATCTCATCAGTAAAAACTAATTCAAATGTATTGGATTGTTTTTCTGTTAATGAAAAGGCGATATCATTTCCAAGAACATCGTATAACGTAATTAATTCAGGTTTTTGATTTAACGAAAAACTAATCTGTTGTTTTGCAGGATTTGGAAATAATTTAAAATGAGTTGCTTTTATGATTTCGTTCACACTTACATTTGTTCCATTTAATAAGTTATGAGCGGCACACATGCTTGGAATTCCCCAACCATAAACATTATCAGGGTTAGTAGCTTGAGAAGCAGTTGCTCTTAAAGCTTGTAAAATTTGCATATTTGTTTTAGTAGGATTTGCTTGCCATAAACAAGCTACAGCACCTGCTAAAATTGGTGTTGCATAAGAAGTTCCATTTCCTGAACTAAATAATCCATTTGAATTACAAACATACGAACCCTGCCCCATCGAACTTAAATCAGGCTTGATACGACCATCTGATGTTGGCCCAACTGAACTAAAACCAGCATGTACCCCACTACCATTAACCGCGCCAACGGTACAAATACTATCCGCATCCGCTGGAACACCAATATAATTCCAAGCCCCTCCACCTTCATTACCTGCTGCATTTAATACAAATATCCCTTTACGAGCTGCCATCGTTGCTGCAATAGAGGCAACAGCTGTTCTTCCATTTAAATCAGCATACACATGATTTTGAGACGGGTTATCAAAAGTAGTATATCCTAAAGAGGTTGTTGTAATATCAGCACCAACGCTATCCGCAAATTCTGCTGCAATAACCCAGTTATTTTCTTCAATAATTTTTTCAGTAGCTGCATCTTCCGAACGAATTAACCAATATTCAGATTTTGGAGCTGTACCAATCAATTGACCTGGAGTATTACCAGCTATTAAGGATAAACAATTTGCTCCATGTAAATAATCTTCGTTTACAGATGTATTTCCTTGAACATAATCTCTCGTACCCAACAATCTTCCTTCGTTTCTTAAAGAGTCAAATACAGGATTTGTATTTACATTTTCAAAACCTGCATCAATAACTGCAATTACAATCCCTTGTCCTCTAAAACCTAATTCATGCATACAATCAGCACCAATTTGATTTACTTGAGTAAAAGACGGCCCATAACTATAAGAAGATACTGAGCTTTGCTTATTAAAAGATGGTGTAACGGCATTTACAGATAATTCCTCTTCTGATTTTGTTCTGATGTATTTACCAACTGGTGCAGAACTTAATACACAAGTTAAACTATTGATAGCAGATAATTGAGAAGCATTATTGATAATAACAACAGCCGCATTCATCCATTTTGAACGCTGAAATACCTGAGCTCCAGTTGCGTTTACCTGATTAATATAAGTTTGATTTACTGGTATATCAGTAATATCAGTGCCAATACCCTGATTTGCTCTCCTAGCTATTGAGCGAGCAGATAAATATGCACTAGGAATACCTACTGAATAAGGAGAGAAATTTTTATCTTTAAATTTAACCCAATATTTTCCAGGAAATTGGGCGAGTAATTCATTGGTTATTGATAATAACAAACAAGCAAAAATGATGGTTTTAATTTTATTCATATCCGTGAGTAATATAAGTTAGTTTGTATATAACACCGCTAGTGATTCTTTGTTCAACAGGAATGCCAGATATCACAACACTAGCTCGTAAATCTTTTATTTCTCGATAAACTAAGCCTAAATCTTTTGCATATTTTTCAACATAATACTCTCGATGAATGGCATTTTTATTTTTATCATCCTTCTGTGTTACCATCAATACATTATCAAAAGCAGTTCCATTTATAGTTTCTGCTCTATCTTAATACGTATATTCATATTCCCATTCACCAAGCGTATTATTCGCATTTCCATTCCAAGTGGCATCTTCCTTTACTGGAAAAATAAGTTTAGTGAAGCGAATATCTTCTTCCACCACTTCAAGGGTAGTTGCTGTTCGTGTATAATTCCAAACATCTTTTACTGTCCATGCTATATTATCGTAACTAACAGTATCGTTATACTTTTTAATATAGCGCACCAATTTTATAGCCTTTCTACCTTGATTATCCACAAACACCTCTTCCAGCTTCTCTTTAATTCGATATTTATAATAAATGGTATCATCAAAAAAATCATCATAAATAGTTGAATCAACATCATAAACGATATACTTTCCAATGTTTTCGGGTGCATAAGCATATCCAACATCGGGTGGATCTTCTGTCTTTTTTTTGCAAGCAAAAGCCACAAAAACTAATAGCCCAAAAAGTAATAGATTTTTCATATTTATGATAGTTAAAAGTACTAATAAAATATCTCTAAAACAATCGTAAATTATTATAAATTCGTCCAAAATTAACTTCTTATGGCAGATTTCTCAAAACACAAATTCGGTACAAAAGCGATACATGCTGGAGCTGATCCAGATCCATCAACTGGTGCAATTATGACACCTATTTTTCAAACATCTACTTATGTTCAGGAATCACCAGGAACTAATAAAGGATATGGCTACGCTCGTGGTAAAAACCCAACTCGTGAAGCTTTGCAAAAAAACATTGCTGCCTTAGAAGGTGGTAAACATTGCGTTTGCTTTAGTTCTGGTATGGGTGCTACAGATGCAGTCATGCGTATGTTACGTCCGGGCGACGAAGTGATTACTGGCGATGATTTGTATGGTGGTTCATACCGTATGTTTACTAAAATTTATGAAAACTATGGTATTAAATTCCACTTCATTAATTTAACTGATGCAAATAATATCACTAAATATATTAATGCAAACACAAAATTAATTTGGGCGGAAACTCCTACCAATCCAACCATGCAAATTATTGACATTGAAGCTTGCGCAAAAATTGCTAAAGCTAATAAGTTGATTTTAGCGGTTGATAATACATTTGCTTCTCCATATCTACAAAATCCATTAGCTTTAGGTGCTGATATTGTGATGCACTCAGTTACCAAATACTTAGGCGGACATAGCGACGTTGTTATGGGAGCATTAGTAACGAATGATGATAAATTACACGAACAAATTTATTTTGTATTAAATAGCTGTGGCGCAAATCCTGGTCCTATGGATTGCTTTTTGGTCATGCGTGGCATTAAAACGTTGCATTTACGTATGGAACGCCATTGCTTTAACGGACGTAAGATTGCGGAGTTTTTAAAAACACATCCTCGTATCGAAAAAATTTACTGGCCTGGTTTTACAGATCATCCTAACCACGAGATTGCAAAAAAACAAATGCGTGATTTTGGTGGTATGATTTCAATCGTATTAAAAGGCGCTTCATTAGAAGATACTTTTAAAATTGCTTCATCCTTTAAAGTGTTCTCATTAGCAGAATCTTTAGGTGGCGTGGAATCATTAATCAATCATCCTGTTAC